>DAIOUO010000001.1:0-45488 GCA_036759485.1 Geminicoccaceae bacterium
GCCCGATGCCGCCGCTTCGGCGTCGTGGGCTCGGGCGAGGATCGAAACCGCTCGGTGGTAAGGGAGGCCACTCGCCGGAACGACCTCGCCCGAGGCGAGGACGAGCGACGCGTAAGGCGCGAGGTCGGCCACGAGCTCGAGCTTGGCCATGAGGCAGGCATCGAAGATCACGAGGTCGAGCGGTGCTTCCTCCTCGAGCCCGTCGCGTAGAGCGGCGAGCAGCTCGTCGATGTCGAGCGCGTCCGCGGAACCGTCGTCGGTCGCGATCCGCGTGCCTGCGCCGTGGCCCCACAGGAGGAGAGCGCGGCGCCGTGCCGGAAAGGTCGAGCGACCCCAACGAAGGAGCTCGCGCAAGAGCGCCGGATCCCCCGTGTTGCGCGGCCCGCGCGGCTCGACCACGAGGCGGGGGGATTCGCCGGACGGCTCCGAAGAGGTCGCCGGCAACACGGCGAATCGGCCGCAGAGAGCCGCGTCGCGCGAATCGAGCTCGCCCGCCACGTGGAGCCGATCGAGTTCGGGCGCCGCCGAGAGCTCCGCGAGGTCGGCCCGCAGCTCGCCCGCCAGATCGTTGTCGGCGGCCGCTAGGGTCAGCACCGCCCAGCGGCGCATCGGCTGCCGGCCCAGGCCCGAGAGGCCCCCGCCGACCGCCGCGAATGACCGCCCGTCCGTCGCCGCCGCGAGCCGCCGACGCATCTCGGCCAGCAGACGGCGGAACGGCGCCGTTCGGCTCAGGACGAAGCGCCTCGGGGGCGGGCCGGGCTCGCCGTGCAGCCGGGCGCGCAGCCGCCGCAGCAGGCGCGCGGCATCGGCCCGCTTGGCGTCGACCATCGAGCGCCGCGCCCACCGTACGACGGCGTCCGCCCGCCGTGGCCCGACCGTCTCGCACAACACGGCCTCGAATGCCGCGCGCGTGCGTTCCGGATAGAAGCGGGCGGCGAGGGCGCGCGCGGCCGCCTCCGCTTCGCCGGCGCCGATCAGCCCGAGCCGCTCCAGGCGCGCGAGTGTGGCCCGGAGGTTCACCATGGGCTCGCTCAACGCCGGCCAGCCCAGTTCGGCCGGACCGTGCAGGAGCGCCACCTCGTCGTCGGCATCGAGGAGGCCGTCGCGGTAGGCGGCGAAGATCGTCCCCACCCCCTCCATGCCGAAGGGATGCAGCTCGGCCGCCCGCAACGCCCCCATGCTGGCGGCGCCGAGCACCGGGATGCCCGACTCGAGTGCCGCGAGTATCTCCTTGTGCCAGACCGCCGGCTCGTGGCCGAACACACCGTCGACGAGCCCGATCAGTCGTGCTCCCTCGCCGACCGCGCGCAGCACGTCTCCTTGGGCGGCCGGCGGCAGCACGCGGATGCCGGGCAGCTCCAGGCGATGAAGGCGCGGGAAGCTCGGTCCGACGAACAGCACGGCGCTCACGGCCGGGCTCCGAGCGCGCGAGCCCTGGGCCCCGGGACCCAACCCTCGAGGTCGAGCCCGTCCTCGAGGCCGGGCAGGAGGAGCTTGACGACCGGCACGCCGACGTCGGGACGAGAGAGATCGACCAGGACCGGGCCGGGGATTCCCCGCCGTCCGAGGCGGTCGAGAAGCCTGGCCAGCTGGTCGACGGCCGGCAGAGCCGGATCCCAGGCTGGTGCCGACAGAAGCCGCCCACCCGGCCGTCGCAGGAGGTTGCGATGGTGGGCGAGCCGAGCCGGGTCGATCGCGGCGTAGCGATCGCGACCGATGTCGTCGCGCGAGCCCGTGATCTGCGTGAGCCTCGCCTGGACGGCCTCGAGGAGGGCGGCCAGAAGAGCGGCCTCCGGATCGGCCCGGCAGGCGCTGCCGAACTCCCAGCCGCCCGGATCGTGTGCGCGCGGGCGGTCGGCCACGAGATGGCAGAGGCAGACCGGCACGCCGAGGTCGGAGGTGACGTCCCAAGCACCCACGAGCATCTCGGCGTCCCGCAGCCGAGCGAGGAGGTCGCGAAGGTCCGCCCGGCGGACGGTCGCGAGGTCGATTCGGGTCGAGGCCCGATCGAAGGGATCGCGCAGGCCCCAAAGCGTCACCGCGTCCCGCTCGACCAGCTCGAGGAGGGCGTGCAGGGCCGCTTCCGCCGGTGTGCGGCCACTCGCGAGGCCGCTCGTCGTGAGCGTGAAGCAGCCGCGCCCCGCCGGCGCAGGGAGTGTCGTGTCGAGCTCGACGAGCTCGGCCGGCACCATGATCGGGCGACCGCTCGCGAGATCGCGACCCGCGACCCAGGGGATCGGCAGGTCCGGCCGCAGACGGCTGCCGCGCGGTGGGCTCAACGCCGAAAGATCGAGGAACCCGGGATCGCCCGCGACCCGCGCCGGAGCGGCACGGAGCTCGGCCAGCCCCGGGGTCTCGGCATGCCAGGTCTCGATGCTCTCCATGAGCGCACCGGCGCGGGCCTGCTCCCGGGTGAGACCTTTGCCTTGGCTCACCGAGAGAGCCCGCCCGTTGGGCCGGCAGCAGACCGCCACGGGCACGCCCAGATGGTCGAGGCCGGTGACGTCCGCGAGGCGAGTGATGCCGAAGAGACCGAGGCGCGGCCGCAGCCAGCGGACGAGATCCTCGGCCGAGCCCACCGGCAGCGCGGGCCCGTCGGGAAGGCCGAGCAAGGGATGGAGCGGGCGCCCCGGTCCCGGCCGGGGCGCCCACGCGCTCAGGCGCCGTCCGGACCGGCGGCGAAGCGCTGCTTGCCGGCGGTGGGGCCGACCGGCTCGGGCGCGTCGAACAGGCCGGCGGCGAAGCGCTGCTTGCCGCCCGCCGGCGCCGTGGGTTCGACCGCCTCGAGGAGACCCGGGGCGAAACGCTGCTTGCCACCCGAGGGGCTCCCGGCGTCGGCCTCGACGACCATCAGCCGGTCGCTCAGGAGAGCGCTCTTGAGCCCGGCGAGCGCCGGGGCGTTGTCGAGTGCGGCGATCACGCCGTCACCGGTCGGGCTGCCGCGCTGCTGATCGTCGGGCAGCCGGTAGCGGTCGACGAGATCGGCCAGCGGGACGAAGAACAGGCTGTCGTCGCGGGCGCGCAGGAGCACGCCCGGCTGGTTGGGGAGATCGTTCATCGGGCGCTCCGGTTGGGGGAGCTGGACGCGTCGCGGCCTCGGCCGCGAAGGCCTTATGGCCTATTATAGGACATTAGTCAAGATCCTTCCTCGGATCTCGGTCGGAGCCATCGACCTCGGACTCGTCCAATGGCCGCCACACCCAGCCCTCGAGCGCCTCGAGCGGCCGGAAACGCCGCTTGTAGGCCATCTTGCGACAATCGGCGATCCAATAGCCCAGATAGACGTAGGGCAACCCGAGCTCGCGCGCGCGCTGGACGTGCCAGAGAATGAGCAAGGTTCCGAGCGAGCGGTCCGGCTCCTCCGGCTCGAAGAACTTGTAGACGCCCGAGAGACCGGAGGCGACATAGTCGGTGAGGCTCACCGCCATCAGCCGCCCGTCGGTTCGCCGCAGCTCGATCAGCCGGGTCGAGCGCCCGGTCTCCTCGACCATCTCGACGAAATCGCGCCAGCCCATCTCGGCCATGCCACCGTCGCCGTGGCGCGCCTGGATGTAGCGGCGGAACAAGAGGAACTGCTCGTCGGTCGCCCGAGCCGGCCGCTCGCTCGGCCGGAGGTCGGCGTTCCTCTTGAGAATCTTGCGGAACGTTCGCCTCGGTACGAAGTCCGCCACCCTGATGCGCGTCGGTATACAGGCCCGGCAGTCGGGGCAAGCGGGCTTGTAGAGGAAGCGCTGGCTACGGCGGAAGCCGGCCGCGGTGAGCTGGTCGAGCAGCGTCTCCTCTTCCGCCGGGTCGAGGACCGTGACGAGCCGGCGCTCGAGAAGCCCCGGTCGATAGGGACAGGGCGAGAGCTCGGTCGCATAGAACCGGCGGTTCGGGGTCGAGCCGTCCAAGCGGTCCTCGTCACGCTGCGGCGACGATGGAGCCGGATGCGGGATCGCCGGCCGCTCGTCAATGGCCGCGCGACAGACGCAGGAGGGCGCGGGCGACGGCGAGCGAGCGTTCGACCAGCACGAGCGGTGGCACGAACACCACGAGCCACGCGAACACCGCCTCGACGGCGAGCGCCGAGGGATCCGTGCTGCGGCCGGCGCAGAGGAGGTAGAGCAGCCCCACGAGCGTGGCCGAAGCGAGAAGGTAGAGCAGAACCAGGCGTCGCACGGCACCTCCGTTGACGACAGCTTGTCAGACAACTATCCTAGGAACGTCAGCAGACGAGAGCCGCGATGAAGGAGCTGCTCGGGACCCTAGTCCGCGCCGCCCGGCGCTTCGCCGGCTACGGAGGGAGCCGGATCGTCCTGCGCGCGACCGGCGAGCCGGTCCGCATCTTGGGCGTTCGAAGCCCTGCCGACCCGGAGGATCGCGCCTGCCTCGTCGAGACGTCGAGCGGCGAGATCCGCCTCGTTCGCCCCGAGGAGCTCGCCGGCGACGGCCCGGCCCCGATCGAGGCCGTCCTTCTCCAGCTGGCGCTGGCCCTTGCCGCCGGTGTGGCTACCCTGGCCACGCTCGGCGCTCGCTGAGCGGTCTCGGCCTCGCTCAGCCCACGAGCCCGTGCAGGATCGCCCGCAACAGGCCCCAGAGCCGCCCGTCCTCGAACAGACGCTGCACCAGCAGGGTGAGCGTGGCACCGAGGCAGGCGGCAGCCGCGATGCCCGTCGGCCCCACCCCGGCACGGGGCGGCCGCGGCGGTCGCGCGACGGCGTCCTCGGGAGCCTCGCGTCCGCCGATGTTCACCGCGAAGCGTTCGACGGGTCGAATCATGGTCCGTCTCCGGCGCGTCTCGTCGCGCGAGAAAAGACCACGACCGGCCGCGGACAGAGTTAAAGATTCGTGAAGAAGGTCGAGCAGCCGTCCCCGGTTACGCCTCGCCGTTCACGATTCGTCACCGCCCTCAGACGTCGAGCCCGGTGACCTGGAGCGCATGTTCCTGGATGTAGGCGAGCCGCAGCTCCGGCCGCCGGCCCATCAGCCGCTCGACCAGCTCGGCCGGTGAGCGACCCGCCACGTCCTCGAGCCGGACCCGCAGGAGCTGACGACGCGCCGGGTCCATCGTGGTCTCGCGCAGTTGCGCAGGGTTCATCTCGCCGAGGCCCTTGAACCGACCGACCTCGACGTTGCGTTTGCCCTTGAAAACGGTGGCGAGGAGCCGCTCACGGTCGCGCTCGTCGCGGGCATAGGCGACGAGCCCGCCGGCGGAGAGGCGGTAAAGGGGAGGTTGGGCCAGGAACAGATGGCCGTGCTCGATGAGCGGCCGCATCTCGCGAAAGAAGAAGGTCAAGAGGAGTGCCGCGATGTGCGCTCCGTCGACGTCCGCGTCGGTCATCACGATGACACGCTCGTAGCGCAGATCGTCGAGCTTCAGCCGCGCACCCGTGCCACAACCGAGCGCGGTCACGAGGTCCTGCAGTTCGCGGTTGGCGGCGAGCTTGTCGGTGGTCGCCGCGGCGACGTTCAGGATCTTGCCGCGGAGCGGCAGGATCGCCTGGGTTTCCCGGTCGCGGGCCTGCTTGGCCGAGCCGCCCGCCGAATCGCCCTCGACGATGAAGAGCTCGGTGCCCTCGCGACCCTCGCGCGCACAGTCGGCGAGCTTGCCCGGCAGTCGGAGCTTGCGAGTGGTGCTCTTGCGGCCGACCTCCTCCTTCGCCTTGCGGCGCGCGAGCCGTTCCTCGGCGCGGCTGACGAGCACGTCGAGCAGCCGGCCCGCCTCGGCCGGATGACCGGCGAGCCACAGCTCGAAGCGGTCCTTGAGCGCAGCCTCGACCAGCCGGCCGGCATCCGGGCTCACCAGGCGCTCCTTGGTCTGCCCCTGGAACTGGGGCTCGCGGACGAACAGCGAGAGCAGAACCGCCGCGCCGCCGAGCACGTCCTCGCCGGTCAGGAGCTGGGCCTTCTTGAGCCCGGCCCGCTCGGCGTGCGCCTTGAGGCCCTTGAGCAGTGCTGCGCGAAGCCCGGCCTCGTGGGTGCCGCCCAAGGGCGTGGGAACGGTGTTGCAGTACCAGCCGGCATAGCCCTCCTCGTCGGCCGGCCAGGCCACCGCCCACTCGACCCGACCGCCCCCCTCGAGCTCGGCCTCGCCGGTGAACGGCTCGTCGATGACCCGAGGGCGGCCGGCGAGCAGGCTCTCGAG
Source organism: Geminicoccaceae bacterium (assembly GCA_036759485.1). Lineage (GTDB taxonomy): Bacteria > Pseudomonadota > Alphaproteobacteria > Geminicoccales > Geminicoccaceae > JANXAZ01. The sequence goes on from DAIOUO010000001.1 coordinate 6,128, forward strand.
AAAGTCGCCGAGGCCCCTCGGGAAGTGGAATACCTCCTCGGCCGGAACCGCGTCCCCGGGCTGCAGCAACGCCGGGTCGCAGCGCCAGCGGATCTCGACTCCACGGAAGAGATAGGCCTTCGAGCGGGCCATGCGGTGCAGCAGGACCGGCCGGAAGCGCACCGAGGCCGGGAAGATCGTCCGATCGGGTACGAAGCTCACGGCGGTGCCGCGGCGGTTCGGGGCGGCACCGACCCGCTCGACCGGGCCGAGCGGCTGTCCGCGCCGGTAACGCTGACGGAAGAGCTCGCGGTTGCGTGCGACCTCGACCTCGAGCTCCTCGGCGAGCGCGTTGACCACCGAGACACCCACCCCGTGCAGCCCGCCCGCGGTGGCGTAGGCCTTGCCCGAGAACTTGCCGCCCGAATGCAGGGTGGTGAGGATGACCTCGAGTGCGCTCTTGTCGGGAAAGCGCGGGTGCGGCTCGACCGGGATACCGCGGCCGTTGTCGCGGACCGTGACGCGCTCGCCCGGCCCGAGTTCGAGCTCGATGCCTGTGGCGTGGCCGGCCACGGCTTCGTCCATCGCGTTGTCGAGGAGCTCGGCGACGAGGTGGTGCAGCGCCCGCTCGTCGGTCCCGCCCACATACATGCCCGGCCGGCGGCGGACCGGCTCGAGGCCTTCGAGGACCTCGATGTCGTGCGCCGTGTAGCTGTCCTTGGCGACGGCCGGTCCGGCATCCCGGCCGGCCTCGACGCCGTCGAGCAGGTCTCCCATCCTCGGCTCCCGATCGGCGCGCCGGCGCCTCGCTTGACCGTGCCGGCCGGCCCGCCCACGATTCGGCGAGGTCCGTCTATCGCGACAGTCGAGCCGTGGCCAGGGCCCGCGCGCTCGCGGGGAGGAGGCATGGGGGAACCCCGCGTCGAGACCGCCGCAGAGGCCCTCCTCGTCCGTCTGGCGCAGCGCGGGGTCGAGTTCGTCCTGGCCAACGCAGGGACCGATTTCGCCCCCTTGATCGAAGGGCTCTGCCGGCTCCGGTCGGTCGGCACGGCCGTGCCCGAGATGCTGGCGATCGCCCACGAGAGCGTCGCCGTGGCGATGGCGCACGGCTACTGGCTCGTCACCGGCCGACCGCAGGCGGTGATGCTGCACACCAATGTCGGGCTCGCCAACGCGGTCATGGGTCTGATCAACGCCGCCGCCGACGAGGTCCCGATGCTGGCCCTTTCGGGGCGGACGCCCGTGACCGAGACGGGGCGCGTCGGTTCGCGCGACCTGCCGATCCACTGGGGCCAGGAGATGCGCGACCAAGCGGCGATGGTCCGCGAGCTCACCAAGTGGGACTACGAGCTGCGCTTTCCCGAGCAGGTCGCGGATCTCGTCGACCGGGCGCTCGCGATCGCGGCGAGCCCGCCCGGGGGTCCGGTCTATCTGAGCCTGCCGCGCGAGGTTCTGTGCGCGCCTCGCTCGGAGTTGCTCGATCCGACCCCGCGCCAGGTACCGGCCGCTTCCTCGCGGCCCGATCCAGCGGCGATCGCCGAGGCGGCCGAATGGCTCGCCCGGGCCGAGCGGCCGCTCGTGGTGGCTCAGCGCAGCGGGCGCGACGCCGCCGGCATGGCGGCCCTGGTCCGTCTCGCCGAAGCCGCCGCGCTGCCGGTCGTCGAGCATTGGCCCGTGCGGATCTCGTTCCCGGCCGATCACCCGCTGCACGCCGGTTTCGACCCGCATCCCTTGGTCCGCGAGGCGGATCTGATCATCGCCGTCGACGCACCGGTTCCCTGGCTGCCGGGGCGAGCGGCCCCGCCGCCCGACTGTCGGGTCGTCACGCTCGGCGCCGATCCCTTGCACGCGCGGATCCCCGTCCGCTTCTGGCCGGCCGATCTCGTGCTCGCCGGGGATCCGACGGCCACCCTCGAGGCGCTCGCCGATGCCGTGAGCGAACGGCTGGGCGACGAGCAGGAGCGCCTCGCGCGGCGCAGAGCGGGGATCGGCACGCTGAACGCGGCCTGGCGGGCGGCCGCGGCCGAACAGGCCGAGCGCGGCTCCGGCACTCCCATGAGCCCCGCCTGGGTCGGCCGCTGCTTGGCCCGCGCGATCGGCGAGGACGGTGTGGTGTTCGCGGAGCTCGGCGTCGATCCGGCCCAGCTCGGTCGCACCCGGCCGGGCAGCTGGTTCAACCACGCCCTCTCGGGCGGTCTCGGCTGGGCGTTGCCGGCGGCGCTCGGCGCACAGCTCGCCGACCGCGACCGGCTCGTCGTCGCCACCGTCGGCGACGGCTCCTACCTGTTCGCCAACCCGGTGGCCTGTCACCAGGTCGCAGCGGCGAACCGGCTGCCCGTGCTCACGATCGTGCTCGACAACGGCATGTGGAACGCGGTCCGCAAATCGACCCTCGCGGTCTATCCCGAAGGCCAGGCCGCGCGCGCCAACCGCATGCCGCTCACCGCCCTCGAGCCGCGACCCGATCACGCCGCGGTCTGCAGCGCCTGCGGCGGCTGGGGTCGACGGGTACGGGAGGGCGAGGCCTTGCCGGATGCGCTCGCCCAAGCCCTCCGGGTCGTGCGCGAGGAACGCCGGCAAGCCCTGCTCCAGGTCGAGGTGACGCCGTGAGCGGTGCCGAAAGCCCTTCGCGGGCCGGCCGCGTCCCCGCGGTCCGCACCCTCGCCATGCCGGCCGACACCAATCCCTCGGGCGACATCTTCGGCGGGTGGCTCTTGGCGCAGATGGACATCGCCGCCGGGACCGTGGCGCACGATCGGGCCCGTGGCCGGGTCGTCACCGTGGCACTCGACGCGATGGCCTTCCACGCGCCCGTCTATGTGGGCGATCTCGTGAGCTGCTACGCCGAGGTCGTGCGAGTGGGCCGGACGTCCCTCACCCTCCATGTCGAGGCCTGGGCGCGACGCGGCCGGACGGGCGAGGAGGTCAGGGTGACCGAGGGGCGGTTCACCATGGTCGCCGTCGACCGGGAGGGGCGACCGCGCCCCGTGCCACCGGGGGAGGACCCGTCGGGCCCGGCGGAGGGAGAGCGGAACGCCCCTCAGAGACCGTAGTAGAGCTGGAACTCGACCGGGTGCGGGGTGGTGTCGACGAGCTCGATCTCGCGCCGTTTCAAGGCGATGTACGCCCGAATGAGGTCGGCCGACATGACCTCCCCGGCGAGCAGGAACTCGTGGTCCTCCTCGAGCGCGGCGAGCGCCTCGTCGAGCGAGCGGGCCACGGTCGGCAGATCCTGGACCTCCTCGGGCCGCAGGTCGTAGACGTTGCGGTCCATGGCGTCGCCCGGCTCGAGCTTGCGCTCGACCCCGTCGAGACCCGCCATGAGGATCGCGGTGAAGGCGAGATAGGGGTTGGCCGAGGGGTCGGGAAAGCGGACTTCGATCCGCTTGCGCTCCGGCCGCGCGGCGTAGGGAATACGGATCGCGGCCGACCGGTTGTGTGCGGCGTAGGTCAGAAGCGTCGGCTCCTCCGCTCCGTGCCGCAGCCGCTTGTAGCTGTTGGTCGTGGGGTTCGTGAACGCGTTGAGCGCCCGGCCGTGCTGGATGATCCCGGCGATGAAGGAGAGGCAGGTCGGCGACAGATCGGCGTAGCCCTGACCCGCGAAGACCGGACGGTCGCCCCGCCAGAGTGCCTGGTGCACGGCGAGACCCGAGCCCGGCTCGTCGGCCAGTGGCCGCGGCATGAAGGTCGCCGACTTGCCGTAGGAAGCGGCCACCTGGTGCGCGCAATATTTGAGGATCTGTACCCGGTCGGCGGTCGCGAGGAGCCCGGCGGCGGCGAAGCTCATCCGGTTCTGCAGGGTCGCCGCGCCATGGTCGTGCTGCACCCGGCCGAAGCCGAGGCTCACGAGGATGCTCGCGAGCTCGGCGCGGATGTCGCTCATGTGGTCGGAGGGCGGCAGAGCGAGCTGGGCGGCTCCCGGATGGGGTCGATGCCCCGGGTTGCCCGGATGATAGGCCTGCGCTCCGGCCGCCCGCCCTTCGCTCCCGGACAGGCGAAAGGCGGCCGCGCTCGACCCGACCTCGATCCGCACGTCGTCGAAGAGGAAGAAGAACAGCTCGGCACCGACCGTGACTCGGTCGGCGATCCGCTGGCGGGCGAGCCAGGCCTCGGCGCGCGCAGCGGCCGAGCGGGGGTCGCGCTCGTAGCCGGTCCCGGCCGCCGGGTCGGCGGCATCGCAGAGGATCACGAGGGTCGGCTGAGCAGCGAACGGATCGAGAAAGGTGGCCGAGAGATCGGGGCGCACGAGCAGATCCGCCTCGCTCACTTCCCGCCAGCCCGGCACCGCCGAGCCGTCGATCATCAAGCCGTGCTCGAGGATCTCGCGGTCGACGCTCGCGGCGTCGATCGTCGTGTGGCGCCAACGGCCGCCGAGGTCGGTGAAGCGGAGATCGACCATCCGCACCCCTTCCCGGCCGATACGCTCCAGGACCGCCTCGACCTCGGCCATGAACCCTCCATCGCTTTCCCTCCGCTGTAGCGCACCCCCGGTACGCGGTGGAAGGCCCGCTCGAGGGCTCGTTCACCGTCCTTCAACCGTGACCTCGGAGAACTGCTTCGACCGTCGCGGCGGGCGACCGCGCTTCGCATCGGAGACCAGCGCATGGCGGACGCGATCGCCTATGCCCATGCCGGGTACGTGCTCTGCGCCGTGCCTTCGGGAAGGGGTTGGCAGGCGCGGGCGCTCCTCGGCGAGTGTACGATCGCCGGAGCCGAAGGACCCACCCCCGATCTGGCGCTCGAGCGGGTCAAGGCCGCGCTCGAGCGCCTACCGCGTCAGCCGGTGCCCGCTTCCCACGAGCGTGCCTCGAGCCAGGCGAGCAGCTGAGCCGTCACCGCCTCGGGCCGCTCGAGGGGTGCGAGGTGGCCGCAGTTCGGCAACACGACGAGCGTGGCCTCCGGAATCGCTGCTGCCATCTCCTCGTGCAGCGAGGGCGGCGTCAGCCGATCCTGACGGCCGCACAACACGAGCGTCGGGCAGCGGATGGACGCGAGCAGCGGTCGGCTGTCGGGCCGCTCCAGGATCGCCCGCTGCTGGCGCAGGAACGCCTCTTTGCCGACCGCCGCCGCCATCGCGGTCACGACCGGTCCGAGCCGCTCGAGGTGGTCCGGGTGCAGGAACAAGGGCAGGAGGCGCGGCGCCACGCCCAGGAACTCGCCGCGCTCGGCGAGCGCCACGAGGTCCCGGCGGCGCTGCGCGGCCTCGGTCGTGTCGCCGCGGGCTTGCGTGTCGAGAAGAGCGAGCCGGGTGACCCGGTCGGGTGCCCGACGCACCACCTCGAAGCAGACATAGCCCCCCATGGAGAGGCCGGCGAGGGCGAACCGTTCCGGTGCCGCGGCCAAGAGCCGCTCCGCCATCGCCCCTAGGCTGTCGTCGAGCCGCGTCTGCGCGACACTGACCGCCGTGCGGGCGGCGAGCGCCGGGAGCTGTGGAGCGAAGAGACGCTCGTCGCACAGCAGGCCCGGCACCAGGATCAGAGGCTCGCTCACGACGGCCGTCCCTCGCGGATCCAAGGGGCGATGGTCCGGAACTCCTCGGTGCCGGCGCGCTCCAGCCACTCGAAGAGCACCATCTCGACATCGACGACGTCGCAGCCTCCCGCACGCATGCGCTCCAACGCGAGCGCTCGGCTCTCCGGGCGGCGCGAGCCGACGGCGTCGGCGACGACGGCGACCCGGAAACCTTCGGTACGGAAGCCGAGCGCGCTCTGCAGCACGCAGACATGGGCTTCCATCCCCGTGAGCAGGACGGTGCGCCGACCGGTGGTCCGGACGGCCTCGAGGATCCCCGGGTCCCGGGCGCAGGAGAACGCGGTCTTGGCGAGCCTCGGGGCGTTGCCGAGGCTCTTCTTCAAGGCCTCGACCGTTTCGCCCAGGCCCCTCGGATACTGCTCCGACGCGACCACCGGCACGGCCAGCCGGCGCGCCGCTTCGACCAGCAGCCGGCAACGGTCGATCACCATCGGACCGTCGGCGATCACCGGGGCCAGGCGTTCCTGAACATCGACCACGAGCACGAGGCAGTCGCCGCGCGCGAGCAGCTCGGACATCGTCCCCTCCTCCGCTCCCGACGCGAGAAGGGTCCGGCCGCGGCGGTTTGTCAAACGGCTCGCCCGTTCGTTGACAAGTGCAAAGCGGTGACTACCTAGAAGGTCGGACCACCAGATCAACGAGATCGGAACAACCGTACTTTGTCAGAGACCAACGCTCCCCGCTTCGAGGATCTCGGCCTGCGCGACGAGATTCTCCGGGCGGTGGCGGAGGCCGGCTACGTGGAGCCGACCCCCATCCAGGCGCGGGCGATCCCCGCGATCCTCGCCCGCCGCGACGTGATCGGGATCGCCCAGACGGGCACCGGCAAGACCGCGTCCTTCGTCCTGCCGATGCTCCACATCCTGGCCTCGGGCCGAGGCCGAGCGCGGATGCCGCGCTCGCTGATCCTCTCCCCGACGCGCGAGCTCGCAACCCAGACCGCCCGCAATTTCGAGATCTACGGCAAGCATCTCAACCTTTCCATGGCGCTCTTGATCGGCGGGGTCGGCATGGGCGATCAGGAGCGACTCTTGGACAAGGGCGTGGACGTCCTGATCGTCACGCCCGGTCGCCTCCTCGACTGGTACGAGCGAGGCCGGATCCTACTGGGAGGTGTCGAGATCCTGGTGATCGACGAAGCCGACCGGATGTTCGACATGGGGTTCATGCCCGATGTCGAACGAATCGTCTCGCTCCTCCTCGGCCGCAAGCAGACGCTTCTGTTCTCGGCGACGATGCCGCCGGAAGTGCGCCGGCTGGCCGAGCGATTCCTGCACGATCCGGTCGAGATCCAGGTGGCCCGGCCGGCCAGCAAGGCCGAGAACGTCGAGGACTTCGTGGTGGAAGTCTCGCGCGACCACAAGCGCGCCGTGCTCGTCCAGCTCATCCGCAGTCAGGCCGTGCCGAAGGCGATCGTGTTCTGCAACCGAAAGCGCGATATCGGCGCGGTGATGCGACATCTGCAACGAGCCGGCCTGAACGCCCGTGATCTCCATGGCGACCTCGAGCAGGTCCATCGCCAACAGACCCTCGACCAGTTCACCTCCGGTGCGATCGATTTTCTCGTCGCCACGGATGTCGCTGGCCGCGGCCTCGACATCTCCGACATGCCGGTCGTGATCAACTTCGACGTGCCGATGAACCCGGAGGACTATGTCCACCGGATCGGCCGCACCGGCAGGGCGGGCCGCAAGGGCCGGGCCTTCACGCTCGTGACACCGGAGGACGCCCGTTACCTGGTCGCGATCGAGAAGCTCACGAAGCGGGCGATCCCGCGCCTGAGCCTGGGCGAGGATCGGGCGGCGAAGGAGACGGAGGCGGTCGCCGAGCGGTCCGGAGCCGAGCGCGGGCCGGCATCCGCTTCCGCCGGCTCCGACGGGCGCCGGCGTCGGGCTCCGGCCACACAGCGCGCGGCACCCGCGGCGCCTGCGGCGCGCGAGCCCGCGGCGGCCCACCAGGCAGCCGAGAGCAGGCCGGCCCCGGCGAGGCGCGAGCCGGCACGTCGCCTCGAGGTGGCGGCGCGGCGACGGCCCGAGGCGCGGCGGGAGGTCGGCGAGGAGCGTCCGGTCGTGGCGTTCGGCGAGCACGTGCCGCGCTTTTTGATGACCGAGCCGCGGCTTCGAAAGTCGGCTTGAGGTGCGCCCATGCAGACCATCTTCGTTCTCGTCAAGTGCGACCTCGGCCGCGCCTACGAGGTCGCGGATGCCGCCGTGCAGTCGATCGAGGAAGTGTCCGAAGTCTACTCGATTTCGGGCCAGTACGATCTTCTCATGAAGTTTCATCTGCCGGGAGGCACCGATATCGGCCGCTTCGTGACGAGCCGCGTCCAGACCCTCGACGGCGTGAAGGACACCTTCACGCTGATCACCTTCAAGGCCTTCAGCTGAGCCGCGACGGGCGCACCACCGTGGCGGAAGGCCGGCAGGCGGTCGAGATTCTCGCCCGCGAGCGTCTGCATCAAGGCTTCTACACGCTCGAACGGCTCGTCCTGCGCCACCGTCGCTTCGACGGTGGCTGGACCCGTCCTCTCCGACGCGAGCTCCTCCGCCAGCGCGACGCCGTCGCGGCACTGCCCTACGACCCCGACACGGATCGGGTGCTGCTCGTCGAACAGTTCAGGGTCGGCGCCCTCGAGGCGCCCGACGGCGCGTGGCTCCTCGAGGCCCCGGCGGGCCTCCTCGAGCCGGGCGAGAGCGTCGAGGACTGCGCCCGCCGCGAGCTCCGCGAGGAGTGTGGGCTCGCGGTCGGCCGCCTCGAGCGGGCGCTGATCTATCGCTCGAGCCCCGGGGGCACGAGCGAAAGCGTCACGGTCCTCGTGGCCGAGGCCCGTCTCGATGGGATCGGCGGGCCGTTCGGCGCCGCGCACGAGGACGAGGACATCCGCGTGTTGGTGATGTCGGCGGCGGAGGCCTTCGCGCTCGTCGGAGCCGGCCGGATCGTCGCCACCACCGGTTTGGTGCCGCTCCTCTGGCTCCAGCTCCATCGGGAACGGTTGCGCAGCGCGTGGCGCCCGGCCGCGGCGGCCGGTGCTTGAAAGCTGGCGCCGGCGGGCCTAGGTCGCGAGCGGCGAGGTCACCGATCGGTGCGGGAAGCTGCATGCAGGCGCGCATCTATCAACCGGCCAAGACGGCGGTGCAGTCCGGCCGGTTCAAGACCCGGACCTGGGTGGTCGAGTACGAACCCCGCTCGCCCAAGGTGCCCGATCGGCTGATCGGCTGGGTCGGCTCCGACGACACGGCCCAGCAGGTGCGGCTCCAGTTCCCCACCAAAGAGGCGGCCATCGCTTGGTGCGAGCGCAACGGGCTCGACTACACCCTGAGCGAGCCGCATCCGCGCATCGTGCGGCCGAAGTCCTACGCCGACAACTTCATTCGCCGCGTCTGAGCGGAGCTCCGAGGGGGGTCGTCAGCGCCACGATCCGGCTTGCGGGCTCCGCCCGGCCGGCCGATCCTCGGGCGTGAACCGAGAGACGGGATGGCGAAGGGCGCGTTCGATCTCGCGATCGTGGGCGGTGGCGTGAACGGCTGCGCGATCGCGCGCGACGCGGCCGGGCGGGGTCTCTCCGTCGTCCTGATCGAGCAAGGCGATCTGGCCTCGGCCACCTCCTCGGCCTCTACCAAGCTGATCCACGGCGGACTCCGGTATCTCGAACATTTCGAGTTCCGCCTCGTCCGCGAGGCGCTCGTCGAGCGCGAGATTCTGTTGCGCTCTGCCCCCCATTTCATTTGGCCCCTGCGGTTCGTCTTACCGCACCGACCCGGACTTCGGCCGGCATGGGTCGTTCGCGTCGGTCTTTTCCTTTACGATCACTTGGGGGGCAGAGAGATCCTCCCCGCCTGCCGCAGCCTCGATCTGCGGAGCGACCCGGCCGGAGCCCCGCTCCGCCCGGACCTTCGCCGTGCCTTCGAATATTCGGACTGTTGGGTGGAGGACGCGCGTCTCGTGATCATGTGCGCCCGCGACGCCGCCCGGCTCGGGGCCGACATTCGCCCACGGACCCGCTGTACGAAGGCCCTGAGCACCGACGGCCGATGGCGGCTCCGGCTCGAGGACCGGTCGCGCGGGGGGGTCGAGGAGGTCGTTGCGCGGGCGCTCGTGAACGCGACCGGTCCCTGGGCCGCACGGTTCCTCGAGCAGGTGGTGAGCACACGGCCACCCGCCCGCGTCCGGCTCGTCCAAGGCAGCCACATCGTCACCCGGCGGCTCTTCGATCACGATCGCGCCTACATCTTCCAGAACGAGGACGGCCGGGTCTGTTTCGCGATCCCTTACGAGGGCGACTTCACGCTGATCGGTACGACCGACCGGGACATCGAGGGCGATCCCGGCGAGGCTCGGATCAGCGAGGACGAAACGGACTACCTCCTCGCTGCGGTCAATCGCTGGTTCCGGCGACCGGTGGGGCGCGGTGACATCGTCTGGAGCTATACCGGGGTTCGGCCGCTCTACGACGACGGCGCGAGTGCCGCGCAGGAGGCGACCCGCGACTATGTGCTCCATCTCGACGACGGCAGCGGAACCGCGCCTCTGCTTTCCGTCTTCGGCGGCAAGATCACGACCTGCCGCCGACTCGCCGAAGCGGCGTTGGCGCGGCTCGCGCGGTTCTTCCCGGGGCTGGGTCCTCCTTGGACGGCCGGCGCGCCGCTTCCGGGCGGCGATTTTCCCTGGGACGGCTTCGAGGCGCTCGTCGGCGATCTGCGACACCGCTATCCGTTCCTGGGCGAGGCGCTGGCACGCCGTCTCGCTCGCTATCACGGTACCCGAACGTTCGCGCTGCTCGGCGACGCACGCTCTCTCGAGGATCTGGGCGAGGCCTTCGGCGCGGGCCTCTACGAACGCGAGGTGGACTGGATGGTCCGCGAGGAGTGGGCCGAGGCGGTCGACGACATTCTCTGGCGGCGAAGCAAGCTCGGCCTGCGTATCGATCCTGCCGGCCGCGAGCGGCTCGCCGCCCGGCTGGCGGGGGTCAGGGGTTCGCGCACCGGTGCCGTAGTCGACGGCGCCGCACCCGCTTGATAGAGGAAGGGGCACGGGCGCCCGTAGCTCAGCCGGATAGAGCATCCGCCTTCTAAGCGGAGGGTCGCAGGTTCGAGCCCTGCCGGGCGCACCAGCTCCGCGAGGTTCCGTGCACCGCACCCGGGCTTTCCACGCGCGTGCCGGCCTCGCGATGCGATCCAGGGTCGGAACGGACCGATGACCGACCTCGCCTGGTTCCTCCTCGCGGCTTTCGCCGAGATCGCCGGTTGCTTCGCCTTCTGGGCCTGGTCGCGTGGTGGCGCCTCGCCCGCCTGGATCGCGCCGGGCATCGCCTCTCTCCTGGTCTTCGCCCTCGCCCTCACGCGGGTCGACGCGGCCTTCGCCGGTCGCGCCTATGCGGCCTATGGCGGGATCTACATCGGCGCCTCGCTGCTCTGGCTCTGGGCGGTCGAGCACCAGCCGCCCGATCGCTTCGACCTCCTGGGCTCCGCCGTGGCGGTCGCCGGGGCGCTGATCGTGCTCTGGGGGCCGCGGCCCTAGGCCGTCGGCTCGAGGCGAGGCGCGCAGCGGCCGTGTCGTTCGACCCAGTCGCGGACGAAAGCCGCGTCGTCGCCGGCGAGGATGTCGATCAGCCCCTCGGCCAAGGCAGGAGCGAGCCGCGCCTCGAGGTCGAGACCGTGCAGCCGGCGGCGCTCGATCACGGCAGGGCGCGGGATCGTGACGCGAACCGCCACGCCGGCGGCGTGCAGGCTCGCCGCGTCTTCCGGTGCGAACATGTCCCCCTCGATCGCCACAGAGGCGGCCGCGGCCCGCTCGGCCAGCGCCACCGGGTCGACGTGCCGGGCGTGGGTGACGAGCTCGGTCCGCAAGCCCGGGATCCGGGACCGGGCACGGAGGAGCGAGGGGTGGTCGAAGGAGATCACGAGCACGTGGTCGAGCGCGCCGGCAGCCAGTGGGCTCTCGCCCAGCCGGTCGATCAGCGCATCCGTTCGCTCGTGCTCCTTGATCTCGAGCAGAAGGCCGAGCCCCACCCGTGCCGCGGTCTCGAGCGCGTCCTCGAGCGTCGCGATGGGCGTTCCGGCGAAGTGCGGGTCGAACCAGCTGCCGGCGTCGAGCCGTCGCAACTCGGCCAGTGTCGCCTCGCCCACTCGGCCCGAGCCGTCGTCGCTCCGGCCCAGGAGTTCGTCGTGCCGCAGCACGATCCGCTCGTCGCGCGTGAGCAGGAGGTCGACCTCGCGACAGGTGGCCCCCAGCGCCGCCGCGGCCTCGAGCGCCGGGAGGGTGTTCTCCGGCGCGCCGATCGAGTGCCCGCGATGGCCACGGACGTGGGTGCCGCCGGCTTCGAGCGCACGCGGCAGGAACTGCCTCATCGGCCCTCTCCGCCGAGCGGGCGTACCTTCACTGCCAGCGCCTCGTGATCCGAGATCGCGACACCTCGGGCATCCACGGCCGGAAGCACCCGGGGATCCCGACAGTCGAGCCCCCGGGCCAGAGACCAGTCGATCTTGCCGAACGGCTCTCGAGGCGTGCCGTCGGGGCGGGTGCGCTGCGTGGGCACGGCGGGGAGGTTGCATTCCCGCCAGCCATAGCCGCGGGCGGCGGCGAACGCGAACAGCGGTTCGAAGGGTTCGGGCTCCACGAGGCGCCGCGGCTCGGCGGCGAGCGCCGCCGTCACGGCCGGCTCGTCGCGTTCGGTCGCGAGATCGAAGGTGGAGGTGTTGAGATCGCCGCCGGTCAGCACCGGGCGGCCCGGGGCGTGCGCGTCGATCGCATCGAGCAGCAGGCGGGTCGACTCGAGCCTGTCGGCGGGGTCGGTACGGCTCTCGTAGTGGGCGGCTGCCAGGAGCACGGGCCCGCCGATGGCCCGCACCTCGGCGAGAAGCGCGATCCGACCTCCCACGCGACGCTCGCCGAAGCTGCCGTCGAACCAGCGGCCGGAGGCCTCGAGGCGAACCAGGGCCGGCCGCTCCAGCGGGAGCCGGGATAGGATCGCCGCGCCGTGCAGCCCCGCCTCGTTGCTCGAACCCGCGTGCCGGTTCCGCTCGCGGGCATCGCCCAGATCGAGCTCGACGAATTCGACCGCGAAGCGCCAGCCCGCGCCGAGCCGCTCGGCCAGATCCCGCACCGTGTGACGATTGCCCGAGCGCGCCATGCCGACATCGACCTCGACCAGCAGCACGTCCGCACGGGCCGCTTCGAGAAAAGCGGCCGACTCCCCGACGAACTCGAGGCGCTCGGCGTTCCAGAACACGACCCCGAGCGCCGCCGGCACCGGCGGAACGGGATCCGGTGGCGCTCGCCGCTCGATCGCGTGCAGGCACTCGAATGACGCGTATGCGTTGCGAAACGCGGTCGCGTCGGTCGGACCCTCGCGGAGTGCGGCACGGAGGGCCGCCGGCGGCGGCTCGAGCCGAGCGCGTGGCCGTGATCGGGGTCAACGTCGCCCCTCCCAGAGCTCCTGGAGTTCCAGCGGGTCGTTGCTCGTGATCTGATCGCAACCGAGCCGGGCGAGTTCGTCGAGGGTCGCGAGGAGACCCGGTCGATCGGCATCGATGGTCCACGCATCGACGAGCGCTCCGCCTCGCTTCACGAGGGTCGGTAACACCACGCCCGCCCGAGCGGCCGCCAGCACGAGCCGCGCCTCGAGACAGAAGATCGCGGCATCCGGCATCGCGGCGAAGGTCGCTTCGCCGAGCTGCCGAAAGGCCTCGGCCGTCCCGGGAAGGCTCCCGGCCTCGTAAGCCCGCAGCGGGTCGAAGCCTTTGGCGATCCCCGGTGCCGCCCGGGCCAGCGCCTCGATCAACGCCGCCTCGCTGCCGCTCACGGTGAAGCAAGGCGCGATGCCGGCGAGCGGTCCGGCGAAGGCCGACAGGAGTGGTCCGTCAAGCCGTGCGAGCGGCTCCTTGACATCGAGCTGGACCACACCGAGCGGACGGGCGCCGTGCCGCCGGACCGCGGCGGCGAGCTCGTCGAGGAACAGGGGCGGTTCGCCGAGGAGGCTGCCGTCCTCCGCCCGCTGGCTCAGCCGCTCGAGCTCGCTGCACCGGCGCGCGGCGACCGGACCTTCGCCGCTGGTCTCCCGCTCGAGGGTGGCATCGTGCAGGCAGACCCAATGACCGTCGGCCGTCGCCCGCAGATCGACCTCGAGGCAAGCAGCGGCGGAGAGACCGGCCTCGAGGTTGGCGCGCCGGAAGGGCGGGTCGCTCCGTCGCCGCTTCAGACGGTGCCACTTGAAGCGGAGCGGCGGCCGGCTCACGCGACGTCCGCCCGGACGGCGCCCTCGAGGCGCCGGCCGGAGCCGGCCCCGAACGGGAGGCTGTGTTCCCAACGGAGATCCACGGCATCGCCCGTGCGGAAACGCGGTGTCGCACCCGGTTCGACCACCCGCAGGGCCCCGATCTCGGTCTCGACCAGATAGAGCGTCTCACGGCCGTGCGGCTCGTTGTCGATCACCCGACCGCGAATCGGCCCGTTGCCGAGGGTCAGCTGCTCGGGACGGATCCCGACCGCGACCGGCCCCTCGATGCCGGGCGAGATCGCGACGGTGCGCTCGCCGAGACGGATCGCTCCCGCTTCGGCGTGTCCTTCGAGCAGGTTGATCGGTGGCGAGCCGATGAAGCTCGCAACGAACAGGCTCGCGGGCCGCTCGTAGAGATCGGCTGACGCGCCGACCTGCTCGATCCGGCCTTCGCTCATGCAGACGATCCGATCCGCCATGGTGATCGCCTCGACCTGATCGTGGCTGCGGCCGGCCCTCGGGGAGAACGAGCCTTATCGCCGCCCAGACCAGGAACGCCGGGAACGGTGCCGCGAGTGCCAGCCAGAGGACCGCGGTACTCGCCCCGGTCCGCCCGAGAAGGTGACCGTCAACAGCCACGGATAGGGAAGGAGGATCGGCAACGAGCCCACGACCAGAAAGGCCAAGAGCAGGAAGTCGGTCGCCCGTCGCCGGCGGCGTGCACGCTCGGCGAGGACCCGCCAATCCGGCAGAGCCTCGCTCACCTGCGGCGAGACCGAGGCGAGGCTCACGACACCTCGATCCGCGGCCGCTGGAGGAGTGCCCGCATGTCGCAGAACCGCCAGAGCAGGAGCGCGACGACCGTACCGACGACGACCAGCGCGAGCGCCAGCGCGGCCCCATAGGAGAATTGCCCGCTCAGGAAGGTGCGCTGGTAGACGTAGAGAGCCCACACCGGCGTGTCGTAGAACGGCCTGCCATCGGTTATCAGCCACATGTACTCGAAGCTCACGAGTAGCGACAGTGCCTGGTAGAGCGTGACCAAGGACAGGTGCCAGCGGATCTGCGGCAAGGTGACGTGGCGGACGATCTGGAGCCCTCCGGCGCCGTCGACCCGGGCCGCGCGGAACAGGTGGATCGGGATCGAGCGGATGGCACTCGTGAAGATGATCATGCCGAACGAGGCACCGACGAAACCGTTGGCGAGTACGACGACGAGCATGGGCGCATCGCTCTTGAAGTCGAGGGGCGCGAAACCGACCGCCGCGCCGATCTGGTTCAAGAGCCCGTACTCGGTCGGAGCCACGACCCAGGTCCGAAGAAGAGCGCAGACCACGGACGGGCTCATGCGCGGCAACGGCCAGACCGCACGGAAGAACGCCCCGCTTCGCTCGGGCAGGGCGGTCGTCACGAGCGCGAGTGGCAGACCCTAGCCGACATCGAAGAGGGCGAGCGTGCAGAGGACACAGACGAGGGTGTTGGCGAGCACCTGCGAGAGCCGACGGTCACCACCCAGCATCCGTTCGACGTTCTCGGTGGTGAAGTGGGCGACCTGCAGGTTCCGGCTCATGTCGGTGAAGGCGATGACGAGATCGACAAGCACCGGCGGAACGTAGAACAGAAGCAGCAACGCCGTCGCCGGCCCCGAGAAGAGCAGCCGGTCCGAGCGTGCCCGACGATCGGCTCTCATCGTGCTCGCGACCGCCAATGGAGCCGGAGGCGCCAAGCCGACCCCGCTCCTTTCCGTCAGCCGATCGAATCGACGACCTTGATCCGATCCTTGAGCTCGCGGGTGGCCTCCTCCTCGAGGAACTCGATCGCCGCATCGACCTCGAGCCGGCCGGTCTCGACACCCTGCAACGCCTTGAAGATCAGGCCGTTGTAGCGACCGAACTCGGGATGGTTGGGGATGAAGGCCGACCAGGGAAGAAGCTTGGTCGCCTCCTGCGGGTACCAGGCCTCGGCATAGGCCGGCATACTCGCCTGACCGTGCAGAATCGCCGTGTGGCCCGAGCCGACGGCGTGCTTCGTATTGTAATAGTGGAGCGTGGCCTGAGCCACGATCATGGCCGCGAGGTCGGCGTACTTCGACTTCGGGTTGACCACGTAGACGATCGGATGCAAGAGATTCTCGGGCTTGCCGCCCTTCACGGCCGGCGGGGCCAGGATCCAGCCGATCTTTCTGAAGTAACCGTCCCGGTCCTTTGGCCAGGTGGCGCCTTTTGCGTCACCGAGCTGGAATTCGGGCAGGGTCCAGACACCGTGATGGTAGGCGAACGCCTTCTCCTGCTCGAAGGGGCTCTGGATCTCGCCCCAGGACACCTGCGTGTTGTTGGGCGGCGTGACGCCGTTGCGGGTGTTCCGATCGAACCAGGCGAGTGCCGCCGCCATCTGCTTTTTCGGCAAGAGCAACTTGCCCGAGGCTCCGACGAGGAACCGAACGCCGAAGGCAGCCATCGACATGAGACAGTCCGGCCCGGCGTTCGGGTGATGCAGGATGCCGAATCGAGCGGCACCCTTCCGAACGACTTCTTGTGCAAACCTGGAGAAGTCGTCCATCGTGAATTCGCCTTCGAAGACCTTGTCCGGCAGGCTTTCGATGAACGCCTCGTCCTTGTCGATCGTGCGCAGCATGTCCTTGTTGAAGAAGAACATGCGGGATTCCGAAACCTGCGGAATCGCGTAGATCTTCCCCTGATGCTTCACGGACTCCCAGAAGACGGGAATCATGTCGGCGAACGCCAAGGGGTGACGCTCGACGAAGTCGTCGAGCGCCATGGCGTAGCCGGATTTCGCGAACGCGCCGACCCATTCGTGCGCGGCGACGCAGAAGTCGGGACAGCGGTCGACGGCGCAGGCCTTCAGGAGCTCGAGAGCGTCGGCATCGTAGCCGGTCGCCGGGCTCTCGAAGACCTCGATCTTCACCGTTCGGTTGGAGTCGGCCGCCTCGAGCCACGCGTTCACCGCTTGGGCGGCGTCCACGATGTTCCCGGCCCGAAGCGGTCCCGATCGGTCGGCTCGGGACCAGACCCTGAGGACCACCTCGTCGGCCGAAGCGACCCCGGCCGACCCGTCGCGAGCATCGCGACCGCGCCCCGGAGCACGATCCGCCTGAGGTCCGGCATCGTCCCCTCCTCCCGACGGGCCCTCTCGAACGCGGCGCCGCGCTCGGCCCGACCGACGGGTACCTAACCGGCGCGCGTGATAGGCCGACGACTTGCCGTCACTGCGACGCGGTCTCGAGGAAGGATGCCTCAGGCGGGCCCGGGCTCGGTACGCAACCACAGAAAGAGTTCGAGTTCGCCCCGATCCCACGCCCCCTCGAAGCGGGCGAGCGGCTCGAGCCGCCCGCTCCGCGCGAGCCGCGACAAGATCTCGCCGGGATCGCCGCCGCGACGTTTGTAGACCAGGAGCCAAGCGCGCGCTCGAAACTCCAAGAGGGAACCCAGCTCGTCGGGCCGAGCGAGCCGGAGCCCGCGATCCACGGGTTCGATGCGAGGCGCCTGCGGGGGCGGCGGCCCTCCGACCAGGAGGCCGACGGCTGCGCCGTCGAACCCCAGCCGAGCCGCATAGTAGGCCCACGGCCAGTGGTAGACGTGTGGCGCGATCAGGATCTCGTCGCCGGGCCGGAACGCCCGGGCGACGGTCCGGACCACCTCCGGCCAAGCGAGTTTCTGCGAACGCGCATGCAAGGCTACCGTATCGGCGGCGCGTGGCAGCAGCACAAGTGCGAGGAGGACCGGCACCGCACGCGGCCACCACTGTCGGCCGGCGAGACCGGCCGCGGCCAGAACCAGGGTCGCCGCGAGGTAGGGCAGCAACACCCGCTCGAGCCAGAGCGGCCGCACGAGGAGCCCGAGCCCCAGGACAAGCAGCGGCCCCCCCACGGCGAAGGTCAGAAGAACGGCGGAGGCGGTGCCGGCTCGACGGAGGCCGAGCCCGGCGAGCAGGAGCACGGGCAGGCCGAACAGGGCCGCCACGACCGGCGGCAGTCCGAGGAAATGCGGGCCGAAGCCCCCCGCCCAAGAAACGAGCGCCCAACGCGGACCGGGTTGCGTGATCCAGCCCACGTTCGAGGCCGCCGCTGCCTGCTCGACAAGCACGGGCAACCAGACGAGGCCGAGAAGGAGCGGAGGCCCGTTGGCGAACAGGAACGGGCGCAAGGACGGTCGCTCCCCACGCCGGTACAGAAGCCAGCGGACGAACCCACCGAGAACGGTGAGCACGGGCACGAGCGAGCCGGTGTTGTGGGCGTAGACGGCGAGTGTCGTACCGGCTGCATAGGCCGTCCCCGCCACGAGGCTTCGGCGGGCCCGCATCTCTCGGCGCTCGCTGCGATCCGGATCGGCGAGGAGTTCCTGCGCGCCCCAGAGCGCCAGGAGCGCGCCGCAGACGAGAAGGGTGTAGCCACGGGCTTCTCGAGAATAGGCGACGAGGAGCGGATCGGTGGCGATCATCGATGCCGCGGCGAGCCCCGCGCCGTGCCCGGCGAGCGCCCGCCCGACGAGGAACGCGAGCGACACCGCGGCCACGCCCAGAATGGCCGCGGGAAGGCGGAGCGCCGCCTCGTCGTCGCCCAGAGCGAGCATCACCCACCGCTCGAGCGTGAACCACAGGGGCGGGTTGGTCTCGGTCCGGGCGGCCGCTCCCCACAATTCCTCGAGCGGCAGATGCGCCCACCGCCAGGAAAAGGCTTCGTCGAGCCAGAGCGGCTCGGCGCCGAGCCCCAACAGGCGCAGAGTGGCCCCGACCAATACGATCGCGGTGAGCGCGCGTCGAACGGCCCCGCCTTCCGAGCGACCGCTCGGGGCAGCAGCCGGCCCCTCCTCGACGATGTCGGTGCTCGCGGAGTGTCCGTTCAATCCCGGCTTCTCCGCCCCCAGGTGTAGAAGCCGGTCACCGCATAGTTCCACACCGCCCCCACGAGGATCCCGCCGATCGCCGCGAGCAGCCAGGAAGCCTCGTGGCCGAACAGGAACGCCGCGACGCCGACATTCGCGAACGCGCCCAACGAGCAGGCGATCGAGAAGCTCGCCCAACCGGCCAGCCAGTCGACGCCTCTGAGCCTCCGATCGCTGTAAGTGAGCTCGTTGTTCAGAGCGAAGTTGAACGTCATCGCCACCAGGGTCGCCAGAACCTGGGCGGCGAGGAAATCCACGGCGAGCGCTCGATGGACGACCGCGAGGACGGCGAGATGGACGATCACCCCGAGCCCCCCGACGGCGGCGAACACGAGGAAGCGGGCGGGCAGCCAGGCACCCAGGAGCTTGTCCAGCAGCAGGGTGAGGAATTCTACGACGACCCGCATGTCGAGCTTGGAGCGGCCGAGCAGGCGCTCACGAAAACGGTAAGGCAGCTCGACGACCCGCAGCGGGTGCGGGGCGGACAACAGGATGTCGAGCAGGAGCTTGAAGCCGACCGCCGAGAGACGGCGCACGGAACCTTCGAACGCCTCCCGGGTCAACATGAAGAAGCCGCTCAGGGGATCGCTGAGGCCGCGCAGCCGCGGGATAGTCACGACCAGCCGGGTCGCGAGGCGGCTCGCGAGGCGACGCTCCTCGGCCCAGCCCGGAACTTCGGTCCCCTCGAGGTAGCGGCTCGCGACCACGACGTCGGCCCGGCCGGAACGGAGCACCTCGAGCATCCGGGAGAGCAGCCGCTCGTCGTGCTGCAGGTCGGCGTCGATGACCGCGACGAACGGCGCCGCGGTTGCAAGGATGCCTTCGATGCAGGCCGAAGCGAGGCCGCGTCGCCCGATCCGGTGGAGGCAGCGGAACCGCGGGTCGTGCAGCGAGAGTTCGCGCACGAGCTCGGCCGTTCCGTCGGGAGAGTCGTCGTCCACCACCACGACCTCGAAGGCGATACCCTCGAGTGCGCGGGCGAGCCGGGCGGCGAGCTCGAGCACATTGTCACGCTCGTTGAAGGTGGGGACGATCACCGCGAGCTCCGGCGGCACGAGCGCGCGCCCGATCGACCGGCCGGCCTCCCCGGTTCTCAGCCGCCCCCCGTCGTGAATCGCTCGCACGCAAACCGCTCCTCGACCACGGTCGGTCCTCCGCGGTCATCATCGAAGGGAAAGGTTAACAGAAGACCAAGGACGCAGCGACCGGCGCCTGTCGGTCGCGCTGCGGCCCGCCTACAACGAATGGCAGCCACGCGTCGCTCGGCGTCTCGCACGTCTTCGCAAGGATGCCGAGCGGTCGAGACCTTTGACGGGTCGGGGGACGCCGGCTAAGCGCCACCGGTCGAGCCCGGCGGCTCGGGCGGAGGAGGCGGAATGCGGGTCGCGGTGGCGCCGCTCAGACGGCTCGTGAGCGCGTGTTTCGTTCGGGCCGGCTGTCCGGCCGACGAGGCCGAACGGATCGCGCTCTACCTCAGCAAGGCGAACCTCACCGGCCACGACAGCCACGGGGTCATCCGAGTGCCCCGCTACCTCGAGTGGCTGCAGCAAGGCCGTGTCCGTGCCGGTCAACATGCCGAGCTGGTCCTGGACGGCCCCTCCATCGCCGTCGTCGAGGGTCGGCACGGGTTCGGTCAGACCATCGGCCCGGAAGCCTGCCGGATCGGGATCGAGAAGGCGAAAGCGAGCGGCCTCGCTCTCGTCGCCATCCGCCGCTCGGGGCATCTCGGCCGGATCGGCGATTTCGCGGAGATGGCGATCGAGGAAGGGATCGTCTCGCTCCACTTCGTGAACGCCTACAATTCGCTCCTGGTCGCGCCCTTCGGGTCGCGGGCCCGGCGCTTTTCCACCAACCCGATCTGCATCGGCGTGCCGACGGGCCGTTCGTTCTCGACTTCGCGACCTCGCTGGTCGCCGAAGGCAAATGTCTCGTGGCCCATCAAGGCGGCAAGCCGATCCCGCCCGACTCCCTGGTCGGCCCGGACGGCCGACTGACCGGAGACACGAGTGTCCTGTACGGCCCCTCCGAAGGGGGCGGCTACCCTGATCCCAGGAAGGGGCCCGGGGCGATGCGGGCGTTCGGCGAGCACAAGGGCTCCGGCTTGGCCCTCGCCTGCGAGCTCTTGGCGGGTGCGCTCGGCGGCTCGGGGATCAACGCCGATCCGGACGGCCCGTTCCACAACGGCATGCTTTCCTTCTACGTCGATCCGAAGGCCCTCGGTCACGGCGACGGCTTCCTCCAAGAGGTCCGGCGGTTCCTCGAGTGGATCCGTGCCGCGGCTCCGATCGACCCGGAGGCGGGCGTGCTCGTCCCCGGTGACAAGGAACGGATGACCGCCGCCGAACGGATGGCAAACGGCATCCCGCTGCCGGCCGAGACCTGGGGCGCCATCCTGGCTGCGGCGCATCGGGTCGGCCTCGAACAGGCCGAGATCGACCGCCTGCTCGCCTGAGCCGCCGGCCGCGCACCGCCCCGGGAGAACCTCCATGACCCTGACCGCCGAGCTTCTCGCCAAACTCGCCGAGGCCGACACCCCGACCGTGTGCAACGCGCTCGAGCTCGTCGTACCGCAACGCCGCGCGGTCGGCTTCACCACTCGCCCGTTCGTGGTCGCCTTCCCCGAGCTGAAGCCGATCGTCGGGGTCGCCCGGACCGCGACCATCCGGGCCCGCGAGCCCTCCTCCCGCAAACCGGCCGAGGCCAAGGCGTTGCGTCTCGACTATTACCGCTACGTGGCCGCCGGGACCGGTTTGCCGACCATCGTCGTGATCCAGGATCTCGATCCCGAGCCGGGGTTCGGCGCCTTCTGGGGCGAGGTCAACAGCGCGGTCCACAAGGGGCTGGGTTGCCTCGGCTGCGTCACCAACGGCTCGATCCGCGACCTCGACCTGCTCGCCCCGGGCTTCCAGCTCCTCGCAGGCTCGGTCGGCCCGAGCCACGCCTGGGTGCACGTCGAGGCGTTCGGCTGCGACGTCAATGTCCACGGCATGACGGTCCGGCACGGCGACCTCGTGCATGCCGACCGCCACGGCGCGGTCGTGATCCCGGCCGAGGCGGCAGCCCGGCTCCCGGAGGCGATCGATCTCTGCGCTCGTCGAGAAGCGCCGATCCTCGCCGCGGCCCGCGCTCCCGGCTTCAGCGTCGAGAAGCTCGTGACCGCCTGGGCTGCGGCCGAAGACATCCATTGAGCCGTCGGAAGGCGCGGGCGCTCGGTCGATGGCGCGTTTCCTGATCGGCCTGGGGTTCGTTCTGATCCTTCTGGGGCTTCTGTGGCCCTGGCTCGGCAAGCTCGGGCTCGGGCGCTTGCCCGGCGACATCGTCGTCGAGCGCGAGGGGTTCACGCTCTATCTGCCGATCACCACCTCCTTGCTCGCGAGCCTGCTTTTGAGCCTGCTGCTCTGGCTGCTGCAGCGTTGAGCGGCGCGGTCGGGACCGGCGCGGGATCAGAACGGGATATCGTCGTCGAGCTCCTCGGCGAGCGACGGCTTGCCCCGCGCGGGCCCGGCGGCCCCGGGGCCGCCGCCCGTGACCGCGGTGCGCGGGGGGACCTGACGCGGCGGCGGGCGATCCTCGGGCTCGAGCATCGGCTCCTCGTCGGCCGGACCGATCTCGGCGGGACCTTCGCCACGGCCGCCCAACAGTACGAGTTCGCCCCGGAAGCGCTGGAGAACGATCTCGGTCGTGTAACGTTCCTGGCCCGTCTGGTCCTGCCATTTGCGGGTCTGCAGGCTACCCTCGATGTACACCGTGCGCCCCTTCGAGAGGTACCGCTCGGCGACCTCGGCCAGGTTCTCGTTGAAGATGACCACCCGGTGCCACTCGGTCCGCTCCTTGGTCTCGCCCGAAACGCGGTCCTTCCAACGCTCCGAAGTGGCGATCGAGAGATGCACGATCTTCTGGTTGTTCTGGGTGTAGCGAACCTCGGGGTCACGGCCGAGATTGCCTACGAGGATCACCTTGTTGACGCTCCCGGCCATCGTTCCCTGCCCTCCGAGCGCGATCCGGCGCCGCCAAATTAAAGCCGATCGTCGCTTCCTTCGCCAGCGCGGCCGCGACGCATTTCGGATCAGAGCGGAGGAACCCCCGGGGAGTCTGCCGCGGCCGGAGGCTCACCCCAGGTCAGGCTCGCGGGATCCGGCCCATCGAGGCACCCCAAGAGCGTCCAGCGTGGCCCGGGCGGGTCGAAGCCGGTGCCATCCCAATGTTTCATCCGAAGGCAGCGGTCGCTGCCGATCACCGCCACGTCGATACCGCCCGCTGCGGGCACGACGATCGGCGGCCCGACCTCACCGCCGAGCTCGTGCCAGCGTGCGTCGCCGTCACCCGGACAACCGGGACGCCAGCGTCGCCAAACGAGCCCGCCGCCCGAGCGACCGGCGACCACGAGACCGTCGTCCGATGCCGTGATGCCGCCTGCCACCGGCCCTTCGACCCCGCCGCCGAGATCGGTCCAGTCGGAGTGGGTCGGCATCCCACCCGTCGGCGCCAGCTGCAGGTGGCGAACGTGGCCGTCCACGCCGAGAGCCAGAACGTGGAGCACCTCCTCGCTGCCCTCCGCGAGCGCGGTATCGGCAGCCACGAACCCGCTCCCCAACTCGAGCCAGGACGGGGGCCGGCCGAGCTCCGGACGGTCCCCGACCACGGCGTGCACGACGCTGCCGCCCTCGTCGACGCCGAGCAGGTGCACCCCATCCGTCATGGCCCGGGCCGTCAGCCCGCCCCGCAGCCGCCGATTCAGCGGAACCCAGCTCGACCACCGGCGCTCGCCGCGCCTTCCCGTGGAGAGAAGCTGATACAACGCGCCTTCCGGCCCGAGGCAGAAGGTGACGCTGCGCCCATGCCAGGCAACGGTGGCCGGCGCACCGGGTCCAACTGCGCGCGCCATCGCCGCGTCGCGTCCGCTACGGGCCCCACCCGGTGTGCTGCCGGTCGAGAACATCACCGGCGGCGCAGCGAGCGTGATGTCGCCCGAGAGCAGGATCGTCGCCTTGTAGTGGACAGCCCACCGGCCAGAATCGAGAATTTGTCGATCGGAGAACGGGCCCACCGCTTCGGGAAGCTGCACGCGTTGGTAGGCGTTCGCGAAGGCGAAGTCGCAGGTCTCGCCGTGCGAGGGTCCGAGCGGATCCTGATCCGGGACCCCTCGTCCCATCAGCGGCAGAGGTCCCCAGCACACGATGCTGGCGTCGTCGTCGTAGCCCTGGACGAGTAGTGCGATCTCGCTGGGTGCGCGGGCTATGTCAATACGGCCACCACGGAGAGAGACGATCTTGCCGTCGCAAATCGTTTCCTCGCCGCTCGCCGGGTACCGCAAGGACCCGCCGATCCTCGGCCCCGCGCTCTCGTAGACTGCGAACTCGAACCACATATCGCCGCACGAGGCGGGATCACCGTCGAGGAAGACAGCGACGTCGTGTGGCACGATCGTCAGCGACCGTCGTGCCGTCACGAACCGGCCCACTCGAACGGCGGGCGGGCGGCCCGGGACGACGTCGGCCGCCGTGATCTGTAGCCAATATCGGGTGTTCTGCTGAAGATTGTGGACGCGCAGGCGATGCTTGGATCTTGGATAAAAGCTGAAGGCAACGCCACGGCGATTGGCAGGCACCATGTCCTGCGTGGCGCGCCCAGTCGGCGCGGCAAACACTTCTACTAAGGGCTGTACGCCATGCGCGAGCGTAAAATCGACGTCGACTGCTTCAGGTGTCGGCTGGATCCTAACGTCGAAAATATCCTGAACCACTCGCAAGGCCCGGATCGGTCCTCGGATTTGGTCGTACTTTTCGAGCCCCGCCGCCGTAGCCATTCATGCCTCCCTGAGCTACAAACGGTTGCCGAATCAACGAGGGTTCCATTATTAAAACTGAACTGGGTCCTGTCAAGGTGGTGATTCCGATGAAAGGGTGGATTGGCCCACCTGTTCGATCGAGGCCGACCCTTCGATACTCGCTGCTCTCCGAAGACGACCCCATGCCCGCGTCGCGCAGCGACCCGACCAGCGTCTGTCGGTGGACAAGACGAGAATCCGACTTCGGCGAGCAACGTCGGACGCCCGCTGGCCAAGTCTTCCCGTTGTCCTAGCTGTGACGCTGACGCTCCCTGTTGCTTCCGGATGGGAAGAGATCCTCCAAAGGTGCCGAGCTGCCGTCGAAGAGCGTGCTCTTTCTTGCCGGGCGTAGCGAGCCCAGCCAACATAGCGAGGTCATGGCTGGACGTCTTGCCCTCCTTCTGACCGTTCTCGCGTTGGCAGGCTGCGCCCGGGCCCAGCTCCTCGATGCCATCACGCCCGAGCAGGGCTACCGCCTCGAGGCCGCCGTCGGCTACGGGTCCGGCCCTCGGCAGCGGCTCGATTTGTACCTTCCGGAGCGGCCGCGCGGCGACGGCGCTATCGTCGTGTTCTTCTACGGTGGCAGCTGGCGGTCGGGAGAACGGCGCCTCTACCGTTTCGTGGGCCAGGGGCTCGCCGCCCGGGGTTATACAGTGGCGATCCCCGATTATCGGCTGTTTCCGGAAGCGCGCTGGCGAGAGATCCTGGAAGACGGCGCGGCAGCGGTGATGCGCACTCGGGCCGTGGTCGATCCGCACCGGCGACGGCCGCTCGTGCTGGCCGGCCACTCGGCCGGTGCCTGGATCGCGGCCATGCTCGCCCTCGAGCCGTGCCGCCTCCCCGACCGGCCGGATGCGCTCCTGGGGCTCGCCGGCCCCTACGACTTCCTGCCGCTGCGCGATCCCGTGCTGGTCGAGGTCTTCGGCCCGGGCGAGCCGACGCCCGAAAGCCAGCCCGTCGCCTATGTCGACGGTCCGGAGCCCCCCGCCTTGCTCGTCCACGGCAGCCGCGACCTCACGGTCCTGCCCGGCAACAGCCGCCGGCTCGCGGCGATGCTGCGGGCGGTCGGCACCCGGGTCGAGCTCGTCGAGCTCGAGGGCGAACACGTCCTGCCGTTGCTCGGGCTCTCCAGTCGCTTCGGTCATCTGGCTCCGGTGGTGGATCGCCTGGACGCCCTCCTCGCGGAGCCCCGCCCGGGTGGCCCGGGGGCCGGCTCGGCGGTCTGCCAGAGGGATCCGTCCGGTACCCGGTTCCGGTCGTTCGACCCGCGATGGGCGCGTGTTTCGGACGACGCGAGCGGCAACGGCGATACCAGGAGACGCTGATGGGATCACGGCTCGATTACTGGGAGGTGGTGCCCGAGCTGTTCGGCGAACTCATGACGATCACGCGGCGTCTCAAAGCCGGAAGACTCGCGGGCACCTTGATCGAGCTCGTGTTCCTGCGCTGCTCGCAGATCAACGGTTGCGCGCATTGCATCGACAATCACGCCCGGGCGCTGCGGGCGCTCGGCGAGAGCGAGCAGCGGCTCGACTGTCTGGTCGCCTGGCGCGATGCTCCTTTCTTCGACGCGCGCGAGCGGGCGGCTCTCGCCTTCGCCGAGGCGATGACGCGGATCGGGGAGGCGGGTGTTCCGGAGCCCGTGTGGCAGGAGGCCCGGGCGCGGTTCGACGACCAGGAGCTCGCCGAACTCGCCTTCGCGGTCGTGGTCATCAACGCCTGGAACCGGCTCTCGATCGGCTTCGCCCAAGCGCCGAAGCCCCGAGGATGAGGGGGCCCGGACCGTGCAGGCCCTCTTGCCGGGGCGATCCGAGCGGCGCATGAACCCGTATCCCGTGCGGGCGCCGGCGGCGCCGCGCTCTCCCGGTGGGCCATGGACGAGTTCATCCGCATCCGTGGTGCCCGCGAGCACAATCTCAAGGGCATCGACGTCGACATTCCGCGCCACAAGCTCGTAGTGATCACGGGCCTTTCCGGCTCGGGCAAGTCCTCGCTCGCCTTCGACACCATCTATGCCGAGGGCCAGCGCCGCTACGTCGAATCGCTCTCGGCTTACGCTCGCCAGTTCCTCGAGCTCATGCAAAAGCCGGATGTCGACCTGATCACCGGCCTTTCACCCGCTATCTCGATCGAACAAAAGACCACATCGAAAAACCCTCGGTCGACGGTTGCCACTGTCACAGAAATTTACGACTATATGCGGCTTCTTTGGGCTCGCGTCGGCGTGCCCTACTCACCGGCCACGGGGCTCCCGATCGAGGCGCAGACCGTCTCGCAGATGGTCGACCGGATCCTGGCGATGCCCGAGGGCACCCGGCTCTACCTGCTCGCCCCCATCGTGCGCGGCCGCAAGGGCGAGTACCGCAAGGAGCTGCAGGAGCTGCAGCGGCGCGGCTTCGAGCGGGTCAAAGTCGACGGCGAACTCCTGGAAATCGAGGAGGTACCGGCTCTCGACAAGAAGAAGAAGCACGAGATCGAGGTCGTGGTCGACCGGATCGTCGTCGGTCCCGATCTCGCGCAGCGGCTCGCCGACAGCCTGGAGACCGCGCTCGAGCTCGCGGATCGGATCGCGATCGTCGAGAACGCCGATACGGGCGAGCGGACCGTGCTGTCGGCCAAGTTCGCTTGTCCGGTCTCGGGCTTCACCCTGCCCGAGATCGAGCCGCGGCTCTTCAGCTTCAACAATCCTTACGGCGCCTGCCCGGCCTGCGACGGCCTCGGCAAGCTCCTGCGGGTCGATCCCGAACTCGTCGTCCCAGACCCCGAGAAGTCGATCGCCCAGGGCGCGGTCGAGCCCTGGGCGTCGCAGACCATGATGTACTATCCACAAGCTCTGCTCTCGATCTGCCGACATCTGGGCGCCGATCCGACGACGCCCTGGAAGCGGCTGCCGAAGCGGGTGCGGGATGTCGTCTTGTTCGGATCGGGCGACGAACCGATCCCCCTCGAATTCGAGGACGGCCTTCGGACCATCAAGACCAACAAGCCGTTCGAGGGCGTGGTCAACAATCTCCAGCGGCGCTGGCGGGAGACCGAATCCGCCTGGATGCGCGAGGAGCTCGAGCGCTACATGGCGCAGAGCCCGTGCGAAGCCTGCAAGGGCTACCGCCTCAAGCCCGAGGCCCTGTGCGTCAAGATCGACGGCCGGCACATCGGCGAGGTGGCCGAGCTGTCGATCCGCGCGGCGGCCGACTGGTTCGCCGGCCTCCCGGGCAAACTCACGGCGAAACAGAACGAGATCGCGGTGCGGATCCTCAAGGAAATCCGCGAGCGGCTCGGCTTCCTGGTCGATGTCGGGCTGGACTACCTGACGCTCGCACGTGATTCGGGCACGCTCTCGGGCGGCGAGAGCCAGCGGATCCGGCTCGCCTCGCAGATCGGCAGCGGGCTCACGGGTGTACTCTACGTGCTCGACGAGCCTTCGATCGGGCTGCACCAGCGCGACAACGACCGGCTCCTCGCGACCCTCGAACGCCTCAGGGACCTCGGCAACACGGTGATCGTCGTCGAGCACGACGAGGATGCGATCCGCCGGGCGGACCACGTGATCGACATGGGACCGGGCGCGGGCGTGCACGGCGGCATGATCGTGGCGCAGGGCACGCCCGAGCAGATCATGCGCGAGCCGGCCTCGCTCACCGGCCAATATCTCTCGGGTCGGCGCCAAGTGCCGCTGCCGGCGCGCCGCCGCCGGCCGGTGCCCGGCCGGTTCCTCGAACTCGAGGGCTGTAGAGCCAACAACCTCAAGGACGTCACTGCCCGCTTCCCGCTCGGCCTCTTCGTCTGCGTGACGGGTGTCTCGGGCTCGGGCAAATCGTCGCTGGTCGTCGACACGCTCTACCCGGCGCTCGCCAAGCGCCTTCTCGGGGCGCGCGCCGTGCCGGGCGAGCATAGGGCGCTACGCGGCATCGAGTTGGTCGACAAAGTCGTGGACATCGACCAGTCACCGATCGGCCGGACGCCGCGCTCCAACCCGGCTACCTATACCGGCGCCTTCACCCCGATCCGCGACTGGTTCACCGGGCTGCCCGAGGCACGGGCCCGTGGCTACAAGGCCGGCCGGTTCAGCTTCAACGTCAAGGGCGGTCGCTGCGAGGCCTGCCAGGGCGACGGCGTCATCAAGATCGAGATGCACTTCTTGCCCGACGTCTTCGTCACCTGCGACGTCTGCAAAGGCAAGCGCTTCAACCGCGAGACGCTCGAGGTGACTTATCGCGGCAAGTCGATCGCAGACGTTCTCGACATGACGGTCGACACCGCGGTGGAATTCTTCGAGGGCGTGCCGGCCGTTCGCCACAAATGCCTCACCCTGCAGAAGGTCGGCCTCGGCTACATCCGCCTCGGACAGCAGGCTACGACTTTGAGCGGCGGGGAGGCGCAGCGGGTCAAGCTCGCCAAGGAGCTGTCGCGGCGGGCCACGGGGCAGACCGTCTACATCCTCGACGAGCCGACCACGGGGCTGCATTTCGAGGACGTCCGCAAGCTCCTCGAGGTGCTGCACGCCCTCGTCGATCAGGGCAACACGGTCGTCGTGATCGAGCACAATCTCGAGGTCATCAAGACGGCCGACTGGCTGATCGATCTCGGTCCCGAGGGCGGGGACGGCGGCGGCCGGATCGTCGCCGAGGGCCCGCCCGAGCTCGTGGCGAGGGTCGAGGCGAGCCACACCGGTCGTTACCTCGCCCAGCACCTCCCCGACCTGCAGCCGGCCCGTCGCCGCGGGAGGGCATGAGCCGAGCGAAGGTCGGTGCCGGCTGCGGCGGCCCCGAGGCTCGGCGCGGCGGCGGGCCAGACGATCCGCCGCATCTCCTTCGGGAAGCAGGAAGGGGCTCGTATCCCGGAGGCTGCCGTGCCGCGGGGACGAGCTCGCCGTTCGGGACCCCGACGCGGCGCGACCGCCGCAGGTGTCTCGATCGGCCCCGAGCCTCTGGCCGGAGCGGCTCTTTTCATCGGCCGATGCCGGGTGCACGCTCCCGATGCGCGAGAACTTCTACGGGCCGAGATGCCAGAGGAACTTGTCGGCTGGACCGCGCGGCCGATGCCGCCACGCACGGGGTTGCAGGGCCGCCTCGTGCGGCTCGAACCGCTCGACCCGCAGCGCCACGGGGCGGCCCTGTTCCGCGCCGCCGAGGGCCCGGGGGCGGATCCGCGCCTGTGGGACTGGATGGCGGTCGGACCGTTCGGAGACGAGCGGGCGTTTCGGATCTGGCTCGACACCCTACCGGCCTCCGAGGACCCGCTTTACTTCACGGTCGTCACCGAACCGGACGGAACACCACGCGGCATGGCGAGCTTCATGCGGATCACCCCTGCCCACGGCGTGATCGAGATCGGCAACATCTGGTTCGGGGTCGGCCTGCAGCGGACGCCGGCGGCGACCGAGGCGATCCACCTGCTCGCCCACCGTACCTTCGCTGAGCTCGGCTATCGGCGACTCGAGTGGAAATGCGATGCTCGCAACGAGCGCTCGCGGCGCGCCGCGCTCAGACTGGGCTTCACCTTCGAAGGGGTCTTCCGCCAGCACCTGGTGATCAAGGGACGGAACCGCGACACCGCCTGGTTCGCCATGCTCGACCGCGATTGGCCGATCGTCGACGCCGCGTTGCGTGCCTGGCTCGATCCCTCCAATCTCGGACCGGACGGGCGCCAACTGCGACGTCTCGAGGAGATCCGCGCCGGCCTCGTGGGCGCCCCGTGAGCCTGGCGGAGGGCGGCCGAGCCGCCGTCCTCTCGGTTCCCCTCCTGGGCGTCCTCTGGGGTCTCAACTGGCCGGCCGTGCGGCTCTGTCTCGTCGAGATTCCGCCTTGGACCCTGAGGACGACCGGCATGGCGGCTGCCGGCCTCTCTCTCCTCGCGACCGCCCTCGCAACCGGGCGACCATTCGCCGTCCCGCGCACCCACTGGCCGCAGCTCGTGGCGAGCGGCATCCTCCAACTCGCCGCCTTCAACGTGCTGCTGGCGTTCGCCCAGCTCCACGCCGCCACCTCGCGGGCCGCGATCGTGGCCTTCACCATGCCGGTGTGGACCGCTCTGCTCGCCTGGCCGGTGCTCGGCGAGCGACCGGACCGGCGCCGCCTGATGGGTCTCGCCCTCGGCCTCGGCGGCCTCGCCGCACTCGGGCTACCCCTGTTGCGGGCCGACGCCCTCACGATCGGCCTCCTCTGGGCGCTCTTGGGTGGAATGAGCTGGGCGGCCGGCACGGTCGTCACCAAGCGCTGGCCCGTAGATGCCCCCGCACTCACGGTCGCCGCTTGGCAGCTCGTGATCGGCGGCATGGCTGCCGGCGTCGGCATGCTCGCCATGGAAGGGCCGCCTCGTCTCGGGCCGCTGGCACCGGTCACCTTGGCGGCGCTCGCCTACCACGTGCTCCTCGCCCAGGCGCTGGCCTACCTCCTCTGGTTCGCGATCCTGCCTCGCCTGCCGGCAGGGGTCGCCACGCTCGGCACACTCCCGGTACCCGCCGTGGGCGTGCTCGGCGCCACCGCCCTTCTCGGCGAACGGCCGACTGCCGGTGATCTCGTGGGGCTCGTCCTGGTGATCGCGGCGGCCGCGACGATCCTTTCGCCCCGAAGCGCCGCGCGGCGGTGATCCGCGACACTGCGTCGCGCGTCATGTGCGCGCACGATGGCACCTCGTCGACACGGAGAGGGTGTCATGCACGAGGGAATCGTGCGGGAGCAGGAGCTGCAGGTTCATCGGCCGGGCCAAGCCTTCGCCGGTTGGATCGTCGTCGCCGTCCTGTTCCTGCTTTTGAGCCTTGCCTGAGACCGCGCCTCGCACCGATCCTCGCCCCGTAACCGGGGCGAGGATCGGATGCCGGATCTCCCGTTCGCGACCAGGAGCCTGCCGGACGTCGCCGATACGATCGCGCCGGACGGCTCCGAGATCCGAATCCTTCCGCAGCTCGCGCGGGGAAGCATGGTGCACGCCCGGCTGGCCCCCGGGAAGACGTCGAAGGCCGTCGTCCATCGCACCGTCGAGGAACTCTGGTTCGTGGTCGCCGGAACGGGCGAGATGTGGCGGCGCCAGGACGAGCGGGAGGAGATCGTCGTCCTGCGACCCGGGGTCGCCCTGAGCATTCCCGCCGGGACGGTGTTCCAGTTCCGCAATCTCGGGGAGTGCCCGCTCGACGTCGTGCTCGTCACCATGCCGCCTTGGCCGGGCGAGGAGGAGGCCGTCCCGGCCGCCGGACCGTGGCCTCCGGACTGACCTCGGCGCCGCGGGCTCAGAGAAGAAGCAGATTGCTCGCGAGCACCACGACCAGCGAGCCGCCGAGGAGGGCGGCCACGAGGAGCCGCTCCTTGAGCTGGCGCGTGAAACGCACGCTTCTCGCCATCGACGCTCTCCGCGGAGAAAGGCTGGGCCGGTCGCTCCCGACGCGCCCAGGATCGCCGGATCCGGTTTCCGGGAGATGACGGGCGTCACACCCGATGTCGTATTCGTTTCGCATGGTGCGCCGAGGTCGTATCATCGGATGAGGTCAGCGCCGTCTGGCAATCGGCGCATCCGGCGCCAATCTGTGCCGGGCGAGAGAAGACAGGAGGGCAGCATCGGCAGTGACGGCGCCAAGGGTCACGATCATCGGCGGCGGGCTGGCGGGGTCCGAAGCAGCCTGGCAGCTCGCCAATGCGGGCGTCGCGGTGCGGCTCGTCGAGATGCGGCCAGTCGCACCCACACCGGCCCACAAAACCGACCGCCTGGCCGAGCTCGTCTGCTCGAACTCGTTCCGCTCCGACGACGCTTTCGGCAACGCGGTCGGCCTGTTGCACGAGGAGATGCGGCGACTCGGCTCGCTCGTGATGGCGATGGGCGACCGCCACAAACTTCCGGCCGGCAGCGCCCTCGCGGTCGATCGCGAAGGGTTCTCCGAGGCGGTCAGCCAGGCGCTCCTTCGTCACCCGCTCGTCACCGTCGAGCGCCGCGTGGTGGAGCGGCTGCCGCCGCGAGAGGAGGGGCCGACGATCGTGGCGACGGGCCCGCTCACCCACACCGCCCTGGCGGAGGACATCCGTCGGCGCGGAGGCGAGAGGGAGCTCGCCTTCTTCGATGCCATCGCACCCATCGTCTACCGGGACTCGATCGACTTCTCGAAGGCTTGGATGCAGTCGCGCTGGGACGAAGCGGGACCGGGCGGCACCGGCTCGGACTACATCAATTGCCCGCTCGACAGGCAGGAGTACGAAGCCTTCGTGGACGCCCTCCTCGCCGCGGAGAAGACGGAGTTCCGCGAGTGGGAGAAGGAAACACCCTATTTCGAGGGTTGCTTGCCGATCGAGGTGATGGCGGAGCGGGGCCGCGACACCCTTCGCTTCGGGCCGATGAAGCCCGTCGGGCTCACCGACCCGCGGACCGGGAAACGGCCCTGGGCGGTGGTCCAGCTCCGGCAGGACAACGCCCTCGGCACACTCTGGAACATGGTCGGCTTCCAGACCAAGCTGAAGCACGGCGAGCAGGTTCGTGTGTTCCGGACGATACCCGGGCTCGAGCGGGCCGAGTTCGCCCGGCTCGGCGGTCTGCACCGCAACACCTTCATCAACGGCCCGCGCTTGTTGGACCGGACCTTGCGCTTCAAGGCGATGCCCTGGATCCGCTTCGCCGGGCAGATCACGGGCTGCGAGGGCTATGTCGAGAGTGCCGCCCTCGGCCTCCTCGCCGGGCGCTTCTGGGCCGCCGAGCTCGCCGGGCGCGAACCGGTTCCACCGCCCGCCGAGACCGCCCACGGAGCCCTACTCGCGCACGTGACCGGTGGCGCCCGGGCGGACAGCTATCAGCCGATGAACGTCAACTTCGGCTTGTTTCCGCCGCTCGAGGCGACCGTGCCCAAGGCCGAGCGGAAGCGGGCGCTCGCGGAGCGAGCGCTGCGCGTGCTCGACCAATGGATCGCAACCGCGGGGTGACCGCAGCCTTCGGCTTGTCAATCGAGGAAATTCGGCTAGAAGCACCGGATCGAGGAGGCCGGGTCGAAGCTGCCGACCGGTCCGGCACCCGCGCCGCCCGACGTTCGCTTGCCCACGCCGGCCGGAAAGAAGCGACACGGTGGAACGCCCCGCGACCGTGACGACCGCTCCCGATCCGAGACCCGCGCCCTTTCAGGTCCGGGGCTCGGTGCAGACGCTCTTGAGCCTGCGCCTTCTCGCGCCAGCCGATCCCGATCTTTTCCCCCTCCTGCGGGACAAGATCGCGCACAATCCGGACTTCTATCGCGACGCGCCGGTGGTCATCGACGTGGCGCCGGTCGCCGATAGCGCGCCGATCGATCTCGAGGGGTTCGCAGCCGAACTGCGCCGACTGCGCCTCGTGCCCGTGGGCGTGCAGAACGCTGGACCGGCCTGGCAGGCGGCGGCACGGAGCGCCGGCCTCGCGGTGCTCGCCGGCGGCGGTCGGCCTGCGACCAACAACACGTCGGCGCGCCCGGAATTCGTGCGCAGCCGGCCTTCGCCACATCCGCCCCGAGGTGCCGGCCTCGTGATCGCCGAGCCGGTCCGCGGAGGCCAGCAGGTGACTTGCCCGGACGGCGATCTCACGGTGTTGGCCTCGGTCAGTCACGGTGCGGAGCTGGTCGCCGCCGGCCACATCCACGTCTACGGGCCGCTTCGAGGGCGGGCGTTCGCCGGGGCGAGCGGCGACGAGCGGGCGATGATCTTCTGCGACCAGCTCGAAGCCGAGCTCGTCTCGATCGCCGGCGTCTACCTCGTGAGCGAGGATGTCGACCCGCGGCTGCGCGGCAAGCGCGTGCGGGTCTGGTGCGACGGCGAGCGGCTGTCGATCGGACCGGTTCCCTGAGGCGGGTGGCGCGCCCGTCTCGCTGATTGCCCGGGAGGAGGCTCTTGTCGCAGGTCATCGTCGTCACGTCGGGCAAGGGCGGGGTCGGCAAGACCACGAGCGCTGCGGCCATCGCCGCCGGCCTCGCCATGAAAGGCAAGAAAGTCTGCGTGATCGACTTCGACGTCGGCTTGCGCAACCTCGACCTGATCATGGGCGTCGAGCGGCGGGTCGTGTTCGACTTCATCAACGTGATCAACGACGGGATTCGCCTCAACCAGGCGCTCATCAAGGACAAGCGGGTCGAGGGCCTCTACATCCTGCCGACGTCGCAGACTCGGGACAAGGACGCCTTGTCGCGAGAAGGCGTCGAGCGGGTGATCGAAGAGCTGCGC
The DNA here is from genome assembly GCA_036759485.1 of Geminicoccaceae bacterium. Classification (GTDB taxonomy): domain Bacteria; phylum Pseudomonadota; class Alphaproteobacteria; order Geminicoccales; family Geminicoccaceae; genus JANXAZ01. The sequence continues at coordinate 40,739 of DAIOUO010000001.1, forward strand.
CAGGACTTCGACTACGTCATCTGCGACAGTCCGGCGGGGATCGAGAAGGGGGCCTATATGGCCCTGTACTTCGCCGACGAGGCGATCGTGGTGACCAATCCGGAGGTGAGCTCGGTCCGCGACAGTGATCGCATACTCGGTATTCTCAATTCGAAGTCGCGACGCGCCGAGAAGGGCGAAGCGCCGATGAAGCAGCATCTGCTGCTGACCCGCTACGATCTCGATCGGGTGGCACGCGGCGAGATGCTGAAGCTCGAAGACGTGCTCGAGATCCTCGCCATTCCGGTCCTCGGCGTGATCCCGCAGGACGATCTCGTCCTGCAGTGCTCGAATCTCGGCATGCCGGTCGTGCTCGAGCCGAAGTCGATCGCGGGCCAGGCCTATATGGACGCGGTCCGGCGGCTCGTGGGAGAGACGGTCGAGCTCCGGTTCACCACGCCACCCAAGAAGAGCTTCGTCAACTGGCTCCTGCGGAGGACGGCGTGAGGCTCAAGGACCTCTTCGCCCTCTTCCGCGGTCCGACCCGCACCGAGGGCAGCGCCTCGGCCGCCAAGCAGCGCCTGCAGGTCATCCTCGCCGTCGAGCGCCCCCTGACGCGCGGTCAGCCCGACTTCCTGCCGTTGATGCAGCGCGAGATCCTCGACGTGATCCGCAAATACGTGCCGATCGACGAACGCAAGCTCAAGATCGAGGTCGAGCGCGAGGCGGACATGTCACTGCTCGCGGTCTCGATCGAGCTGCCGAACGCCGTGCTCACCCGGGCGATCTGAGGTCGGGCCCGAACCCACGCCGGACCTCCGACGCCGGTTCCGCGCGAGCACACGCGCCGATTCCTGGTCCGCTGGACACTTCGCCTGGGCGTCCCGGGCCCGGTCGCGCTCGTCGGTTTTCTCGCTGCCCGTGCATGGTACGCTCTCCTCTTGCAGCCGCTCGAGCGCTGGCACACCCCGGTGCCCGCCGAGCCCGACCTCGCGACCCTCGAGCGCCTCGACTGGCAGGGCCGGCTCGAGGCAGAGGCCCACTCGATGGCCGAGGTCGAGCGCGAGGTGGGGCGCGCCCGGCCGTCCGAAGGTCTGGCACGCCTCGATCGTTGCGTCCGCTCGACGCCTGTCTGGCCCGGTCGGTTCACATCGAATTGGCACCGCACCGACCTGCTCGAGCCGGAAGGCGCCCCGGAGGGCTCGATCGAGCCGCTGCACGGGCTTCTGCGGGCCCGGCTGCGCCGCATGGGGCCTGGGGTTCGCTCGTGGTGACGATCCCGGGTCCCGACGACCCGAACGCCGTGCCGAGGATCGTCTGCCCGGTTCCGTGGACGAGCGCCTCCAACCGCTGTCGATCCCCTGGCCGAGCGAGCTCCGCTCCTCGAGCTACGTCGCACTGCCCTTCCCGCCGGGTGATGCCCCGTGCGGCTCGGCTCCGGACGGCAGCGATGACTTCGGGATCGAGCTCGGAACGGTCGCCGCACGCGGGGAGGTCGGCGTCCCGATCTCGCCCTTGGACGCGACGTTGCGCGCCTCCTCGAGCCCTTTCTTCCCCTGCTTCGTCGAACGCGTCGGGGCCGGCATCGACGATCCCGCCCCTCGCCGCCGAGGAGGTTCAAGGTCTCGGGTCGAGCTCCATCGGTAGGAGGAGCCAGTAGCGTCCGCGGCTTTTCATGTGCCCGGCGGCGTGCTCGGCCTCGGGCCCCGAGCCCCAGAAGAGATCGCCGCGGACGGGGCCGCGGATCGCGCCCCCGGTGTCCTGGGCGACCACGAGCCGCCGGACCGCCCGCTCGCCCTCGGGCAGTGGTGCGGAGGTATCGAGCCAGAGTGGTAGGCCCAGGGGAACGAAACGGCGATCGACGGCGAGCGAGCGGCCGGGTGTCAGGGGCACTCCCTGCGCTCCGGGCGGGCCGGGCGCATCCTCGGGCAGCGCCAGTTCCCGGAAGAACACGTAGGACGGGTTGCGGTGGAGGATCTCGAGGGCACGGTCCGGGTTGGCCGCGAGCCAGGCTTTGATGCTCTGCATCGACACGGCCTCGCGGGACAGCGCACCCATCTCGACGAGGTCCCTTCCGATCGCCCGGTAAGGGTGGCCGTTCTGATCGGCGTAACCGACCCGTAAGGTGCCGCCTTCGACGAGCGCGATCCGGCCGGACCCCTGCACGTGCAGAAAGAAGAGTGCCACGGGATCGGCGATCCAGGCGAGCTCGAGACCGCGACCGGCGAGCGCACCGGCATCGATCTCGGCACGCGTCGGATAGGGCACGAGACGTCCGTTCTGCACGCGTCCGGCGATCCGCCGCCCCTCGAGCGCCGGGTCGAAGCGGCCGAGCTCGACCGTCACGAGATCGGCCGGGCGACGGTAGATCGGATGGCGAAAGCGCCCTTCCGGCTTGCGGGAGCCTTCGAGGAGCGGCTCGAAATAGCCGGTGAAGAGCCCATCGGGATCGCCTCGATCGCTCGCGAGCCACGGACGCAACGCGGCTTCGATCCGCTCCCGGGCCTCTTCCGCACTCGGCAGCGGCACGCTCAGGGTGGTGCAAGCCGCACGCCAGTCCCCGACCCGCCCGAAGCGGGGGTCGCGCGCGAACGGTTCCTCCGAGCGGCGAGCCGCCAGAAGCGCGCAGGAGCGAGCGAACGCCTCGATTGCCGGGCGCGGGTCGTCCTCCCTCCAGCCCGGGAGATCGGCGTAACGTGCGGGTCCCAGTACGAGGACGGCCTCGCCCGGTGGCGTCGGTCGCAACCACCACCAGAAGCCGACCCCGAGGCCGGCTGCGAGTAGGGCGGCGAGGACGGCGAGGAGACGGGCCCTCACGCCCCGGAGCGGGTTTCGACGAGTACCCAGTTCGGGTCCCGCGAGGTGACGTCGCGCTGGAACGTCCAGACGTCGATCACCGTCTCCACCGTCGAAGGATCACCCTCGACCACCGCCCCCGAGGCGTCGCGCGTGCAGTTGATCTGTTCGCTCGTGAAGCGGACCGTGACACGGGCCGACCGTCCGTCCAGGGCGGCACCCACGATCTCCGCGCCACGCAGGGCCACGAGTTCGGTCTCGAGGGTGCGGCCCCGCCGCTGCCGCTCGTCGATCGCTGCAGCGAAACTGGCGAAAACCGGTGGTGCGAGCAGCGGCTCGAGGGTGGCTTTGTCGCCCCTGGCGAAGGCTTCGACGATCATGGCGAAGGCCGCTTTGGCGCCCTGCAGGAAGGCGTCGAGGTCGAAGCTCGGATCGGCGAGCCGAATGCGCGTGAGTCCGTCCTTGAGAGCCGGTCCCGCTTCGGCCGCGATCGGCGCTTCCTCGACCGAGGTCCGCCGACGGTCGGGAAGCGGTACGACCTTGTCCGCGGCCTCGCCGCCGGCCGGGGCCGGTTGTGGCTGGATCCGCGGTGGCCGCTGGCGCTCGTGGCCCGTTCGGCGCCCGAGCACGGAACGCAGTCGGACCGCGATGAACACGGCGACCGCCGCGAAGAAGATGATGTCGAGGAGCGCGTAACCGTCGGACATCGAGGATGGTCGGGCCTGCTCGACCGGCGGATGAACCGGCGCAGCCGCGCCGGTGGCATGCAGCGCCGCCCTGCATCATATAAGCCGCGCCGAGCAAAAACAAACCGCCCGGCCCCGCGATCGGCGGCGGGGCGTCCCTCGGGGATCGTCGCGATGCTCCTCGTGCGTCATGCCCAATCGGAGTGGAATCGCCGTTTCGGGGCGAGCCGGATCGACCCCGGGCTGCCCGACCCGCCGCTCACCGAGCAGGGCATCGCCGAGGCGCGGGCCGCCGCCGACCTGCTGCGCCGCGAGGGGATCCGGCGGATCCTCGCGAGCCCCTATCGGCGGGCCTTGCAGACCGCGCAGATCCTCGCCGAGGAGCTCGGATTGCCGGTCGTCGTCGAACCGCTCGTCCGGGAGCGGTGTGCCTTCTCTTGCGATCAAGGCGCTCCACCGGAGCGGCTGCGGGCCGAATGGCCCGGCTTCGACTTCGCCGACCTCGAGCCGGTCTGGTGGGGTGGTGTCATCGAGAGCATCGCGAGCCTCGAGGCCCGGGCCCGGCGCTTCCTCGCGATGGCGGCGAGCCTCGAGGAGCCGCAGACCGTGGCCGTGATCACGCACTGGGGCTTCATCCGTTGCCTCACGGGCCAGGAAGTGGGAAACCTCGGCGCCGTCCGACTGCGGTTCGACCGCCCGGCCGGGTGGGCCGGGTAGGGCCGGCGGTCCGAATCAGACGAGGAGCGGAAGATGAGTGAGCCGGGCGCGCCCGCGGGCACGACCGATGAAGGGCAGGCACAGGCGGCACAGCCGCGCCTGTCGATCCTGACCCAGTACGTCAAGGACCTGTCGTTCGAGAATCCGCGCGCGCCGATGGGCATCGCACCCGGTCAGCCGCGCCCCGAGATCCAGATCGCGGTGGACGTCAACGCCCGCCAGGTCGGGGAGCAACACTACGAGGTCGTGCTTCAGACCAACATCGAGGCGAAGTCCGGGGACACGCCCTTCTTCCTCATGGAGCTCGCCTATGGTGGCGTGTTCGCCCTCGCCAACATTCCGGAGGACACGCTGCAGCCGCTGCTCCTGATCGAGTGCCCGCGGATCCTGTTCCCCTTCGCGCGGCGGATCGTCGCGGACGTGACCCGGGACGGCGGGTTGCCGCCGCTTCTCCTCGATCCCATCGACTTCGCTACACTCTATCGTCGCCGGCTCGCGCAACGGGCGCAGCAGGAAGGCACCGCCGGCAACGCCTGAGCTCCGGTGCGGCGGGCGCCCGCGGATCGGCGGAC
>DAIOUO010000002.1:0-9610 GCA_036759485.1 Geminicoccaceae bacterium
CGCGGCAGGGTCGTCGTCGACCCCTCGGGTGCCACGCTGATGGCCTCGACCGTCATGAACTACCTCGCGGCACTGGGCGGCAAGGCCGCCCCCCTGGTCGAAGGTCGGATTCGCCGCGTGGAATGATCGAGCCGGGTCGACGCCGTTGCCGCCGTTCGGAGTGCGGCAGCGCGCCGGGTCGGCGTTGGCGATTTCTTAACCCTGACCTGCGAGCCTCGCCCCCGAAGCCGGACCGATCGGGCCCGGCTCGAGGCGGGGGCGAGCGGTGCGGCGGCAGGCGATCATCCATTGGGGTGTGTCGAGCTATTTCGGCTGGGGCGTGTACGGGCTCAACCTGGCGCGCTGTTGGGTCGGCGACCCCGACATCGAGCCGATCGCGGCCCTGCCGGTGCGCGAGGCCGATCTGGTGGTCGACCCGCTGGTCCGGTCGGCGCTTCGTCCTTTCCTCGACCGCTCGGCGGCCTTCCAGGCCCAACTCGCGCGCCATGCCGGCCAGAGCCTGCAGGCGGGGGCCGCCGTTCTGCACGCGCTCGGCAACGATCTGGCGGCGGGGCCCGGGGCCCACGGCGTGCGGCTCACCGGCCGGCCGACCATCGGGGTGGCCTTTTTCGAGACCGCTCTGCTCTCCCCGGAGGCCGTCGGCCGCGCTCGGGCGTTCGACCGGATCGCTGCCGGGTCGAGCTGGAACGCTCGGGTGCTCGAGGCGCACGGGCTCGGCAACGTCTCGGTCGTCCTCCAGGGGGTCGATCTCGCTCTCTTCCACCCGGCGCCCCGGCGTGGCCTCTTCCCCGACCGGTTCCTCGTCTTCAGTGGCGGGAAGCTGGAGCTCCGCAAAGGGCAAGACCTGGTCCTACTCGGGTTTCGAAGGTTCGCAGAGCGTCACCCGGAGGCCTTGCTCGTCACGGCGTGGCACAGCCCCTGGCCGGGGCTCGCGCGGACGATCGACGCCCGTGGTCTCGCCACCCCCGTCGTTCTCGGGGCGGACGGCAAACCGGACGTCCGCGCCTGGGCGGAAGCGAACGGCATACCGGCTGGGCAGGTGCTCGATCTCGGCGCGGTGCCGAACGCACTGTTGCCGCCGATCCTCCGCGAATGCGACGTCGCTCTGTTCCCGAACCGCTGCGAGGGCGGAACCAACCTCGTGGCGATGGAGTGTATGGCCTGCGGTGTTCCGACCATCCTCTCGGCCAATACGGGCCATCTCGACCTCGTCGACGACACGGCCTGCTTCCCGCTGCGGGAGCAACGGCCGATGGCGGGTGTCGGAGCGGGCTTCGCCGACGTTCCGGGTTGGGGCGAAAGCGACATCGAGGAGATCGTCGAACGGCTCGAGCGCGTGTACGGCGATCGGGCCGAGGCGCATCGGCGCGGCGAGCGCGCGGCCGAGCGAATGAGCCGGTTCGGCTGGGAGCGGACGGCGGACGCGATGAAGACCTTGATCCGCGAAGTGAACTGACCCTCCCTTCGGACCGATGACGCCCTCGTTCAGGCCGAGGCCCTGCTGCGATCGGCGCAGAGCCGGTCGAGCTCCGCCGCCACCTCGGCCAGAACGGCGTCCCAGGCGGCCGCCGAGCGCTGGCGAAAAAGCCGCATGGTCGGATACCAGGGGCTGTCCGGCCGGTCCCGGAGCCACCGCCAGTCCGGGGCGTGGCGCAGCAGGAGCCATGTGGGGCGCGCGAGTGCCCCGGCCAGATGGGCGAGCGCGGTATCCGTCGTGACGACGAGGTCGGCGAGCGTGAGCAAGGCGGCGGTATCGACGAAGGCATCGCGCCCGGCATCGAGCTCGGGGCCCGGATGCTCGACGAGCGGCTCGACATCGGCGAGCCGCCAGCCGAGCCCGACATGGCAGCGCTCGAGCGGATGGGCCGCCGGTTCCGTGACGGCCAGCATACGCACCCCAGCGCGCGCGACGGCCGCGGCGAGCGGTGCCGGCCCGGCGAGGCTCCTGCCGACGTCGATCGGCGCCTTCGGGTTGCCGCGCCAGCAGATCGCCACCACGAGCCGACCGTCGGGTGCGAGGCGCTCCCGCCAGCGGGAGAGCCGCCCGGGTTCCGGGTGGAGATACGGAACCTCGTTCGGGACCGAACCGAGCGTGAGGCCCAGCCGGTGCGGGAGATCGAGAAGCGGCACCCGCAGCTCGGCCTCGGGCCGATCGCGGCCGATCGGGACGATCTCGTGGGCGCCTGCCACCCCGTCGAGCAGGCGCACGAGACGACCCGGCACCTCGAGCCGGATACGGGGGCCCAGGCTCGCCAACATCGGGAGAAGGCGGACGAACTGGATGGTGTCGCCGAATCCCTGCTCGGCCTGGACGAGAAGCGTGCGCCCGCGGATCGACTGGCCCTCCCAGAGTGGCAGTTCCGGCCAGCGGATGCGGTCCGGGAAGGCCGCCACCTGCCAACGCCAGCGATATTCTGCGAAGCCCGTCGTGTAATCGCCGGATCGGAGCAAGACCCTCGCGAGATTGTAGTGCGCCTCGGCGAGATCCGGTGCCCGCTCGAGAACGGCGCGGAACTCGCGCACCGCGGCCCGATCCTCACCGAGCTCCGCGAGCTGGTTGGCGAGATTGTGTCGCGCAGGCACATGGTCGGGGTCGGCCTCGAGCGCCCGGCGATAGGTCTCGATCGCAGCGGTCGTGTCCCCGAGCCGGCCGTTCACCGAGCCCAACGCGAACCAGAAGCCGGCTTCGTTCGGGCGCAGCGTCGCGGCCCGAGCATGAGCCGCCGCGGCTTCGTCGAGCCGCTCGAGATCGGCCAGGACGTTACCGAGATTGTACCAGGCGTCCGCGAGGTGTGGTGCGAGGCTCAGGGCCCGGCGAATGAGCTCCGCCGCCTCCCGCAGCCGCCTTTGCGATCGACGCGCGACGCCCAAGAGATGCAACGCGTCGACATCGTCCGGCCGGTCGGCGAGAACCTCGAGATAGACGACGACCGCTGCTTCGACGGCTCCCTGCCGATGGAGCGCGAGCGCCCGCACGAGGCGTTCCTCGCGTGGGGGCGCGCCCGACCCGGCGATCCCGTTCATCGTGCAGCAGCGGCTGGGGCGCGGCGGTCGGCAGCGAGTGCCGCCAGATCGAAAGCCACTTGCGAGACGACGGCCCGCCAGTCCCCGGGCCGCGGCTGCCGATAGAGCCGCATCGTCGGGTACCAGGGACTGTCGGTCCGTCGTGTGAGCCATCTCCAATCGGGTGCGAACTTCAATAGAAGCCAGGTCGGCCTCGCCAACGCGCCCGCGAGATGGGCGAGGGCGGTATCCGTGGTGACGATCAGATCGAGGCAAGAGAGGAGTGCGGCCGAATCGAGGAAGGCATCGGGGCCGGCATCGAACTCCGGTCCCGGATGTCGGACAGGGTAGCGCGGTGCGAACTGCCGAAGCTGGTCGAGGCCGTGCTCCTTTTGCAGGGCTACGAACCGCACACCCGGGACGGAGAGGATCGGCTCCAGACACTCGAGCGCGATCGAGCGCCCCCGATCGGCCCGAGCGGTCGGGTTGCCCTGCCAGACCAGTCCGACACGCAGCCCGGGTTCTTCTCCGAGCCAGGCACGCCACCGCGCGATACGCGGTTCGTCGGTGCGGAGATAGGGCACTCGTGCGGGTATGGAGCCGAGATCGATCCCGAAGACGAACGGCAGACTCGCGAGAGTGATGCGAACGTCGAAGGGCGGCAGGGGAGCACCTTGAGCGGCAAAGGTGATGTTCGGAACGTGCTCGAAAGCCGCTCGGAACAGACCGTGCAGCTCCGCACGGCACGCGACCACGACGCTGCCGCCGCAACGCGCCACGCGCGGAAGGAAGCGGGCGAGCATAATGTGGTCGCCGAGACCCTGCTCCCCTTCGACGAGGAGCGTCCGGCCCGCGAGGTCTCCTCCGTCCCAGACGGGAGCCTCGCTGGGCCGAGGCTGCATCGCCCCGGAGCGCCATCGCCATTCGTATTCCCGGAAGCCCTCGCGGAGGTCACCGGCGGCGAGAAGGGCATGAGCCAGGTCGAGCCGGATTTCGGCATCGTCGGGTGCGGCCGCACGGGCCCGCAGGAGAGCTCGCACCCCCTCGCGCACCGCGCCGCGCCGGACCTGGAGATTGCCGAGAGCCCGCCAGACCGACGGCGACGCCGTCTTCGGATCCAGTGCCCGGCTCAGGACCTCGGAGGCCTCGTCCGGCCTGTCGGTCTCGCTCAGGAGGTTGGCGAGATTGACGCGGGCTTCGGTGAAGTCGGGGCGTGCCTCGAGCGCGGTCCGGAGCTCCCTCTCGGCATCGGCGAGCCGCCCGAGCGCCTTCAGTGCCAGGGCGAAGTTGCTCGCGTGCTCGGGAGTTCGGAGCCCGAGGCGGCGCGCACGGGCGAGGAAGAGGAACGCGCGCTCGGCCGATCCGCGCTGCCATGCGCACACGCCGAGCATGTGAAGGGCCTCTCGATGCTCGGGCTCGCGCGCGAGCAGGCGTCCGTAGGCTCGCTCCGCGGCTCGGAGCCGCCCCGAGCGGTGCAGGCTCAGCGCCGTATCGAACGCCGTATCCGTACCCGTAGAGTGAGCGGGCGCGCCCGCGTCGCGCGCGCCGGGCCCTGCCACCGCGACCCAGGTCGGAAGGAGCCGCGAGCGCTCGCCGCACGCGAGTCGCCGGAGCTCTGCCGCTACCCTTTCGATCACGGGTGACCAAGGATTTTCGCCGGGCCCGGTCACGGACTGCCGGAACAGCCGCATCGTCGGATACCAGGGGCTCGATTCCCCTTCGAGCAGCCAGCGCCATTCCGGTGGATGCTTGAGCAGGAGCCAGACGGGACGCCCGAGCGCGCCGGCGAGATGTGCGACGGCGGTATCGGTCGTGACGACGAGATCGAGGTTCATCATCACGGCCGCCGTGTCGAGGAAAGCGTCGGGGCCCGGGTCGAGTTCCGGTTCCAGGGTCTCGACGCCGACGTGCCGAGTAACCTCGATCTGCTCCCGCCCCGGCCCCTTCTGAAGGCTGATCAGCCTCACCCCCGGGATGTTCGCGAGCGGTGCCAGGGCCGAGAGAGGGATCGAACGTCCGTGATCGACCCGGGGATCCGGGTTGCCTTGCCAGGAAAGGCCGACTCGCAATCCGGGCTTCCCGGCCATGCGCTCGGCCCAGGTCGTGACGAGCTCGGGGTCCGCCGCCAAATAGGGGATCGAGGCGGGGATCGAGTCCGGCCGTGTACCCAGCCGGTAGGGAAGGCTCATCATGTGGACGGCGGCGTCGAACGCCGGAAGCGGCTGGCCTTCGGTGACGACGCCGTCCACGCCCACCGCGCCCGCCAGCAGACGCGCGATCGGCGCTCGGCAGCCGACGATCACGGACGCTGCGCCGCGGGCCTTGAGGACGGCCGCATAGCGGACGAACTGAAACGCGTCGCCGAAGCCCTGCTCGGCCAGAAGGAGAAAGCGAAGCCCGGCGGGGTCGCCCCCCCGCCACAGACGCGGCGGGCCGTGCACCTCGGGCGAGGCCGCGACGGAGCTCGACAGGCGCCATTCGTATTCGCGCAACCCCTCCTCCATACGGCCCTGGAGGAGAAGCGCCATGCCGAGCGCCATGTGTGCGTCGGCGTGGTCCGGCTTCAGGCGGACGGCTTGTCGAAGAGCCTTCTCCCCCTTCTCCAGCTCGCCGATGTCGAGAAGGGCTGCGCCGAGATTGGTGAGGGCGACCAGATGGTCCGGGCGAACATCGGCAGCTCGTCGATGGAACCATACGGCGAGATGCGGACAACCCCATTGCCGTTCCAGCACCCCCAGGTTGGTGAGGGCATCCGCGTTGTCGGGATCGAGGACGAGCGCGCGCTCGAAGGCGGCAACGGCCTCGGAGCGTCGTCCCTCGGCGTGGAGCAGGCTGCCGAGAGCGACCCAGGCGTCTCCTCGTCCCGGCTCGGCCGCGAGCACGCGGCGCCACGTCTCGATCGCGGCGGCACGGCGGCCGGTACGCTCGAGGACCCGCGCCATGGCCGCCAGCCGATCGGGATCGGCTGCCACCGCACAAGCTTTCTCCGCGGCCTCCGCGGCTCGATCGGTCGCGCCGGCCTCGAGAAGGAGGTTGACCAGGTTCACGGCCGCCGGTCCGTGCGCCCAACGGGTGAGCGCCAAGGCGTGCCGCAGCGCGACTTCGGCTTCGCGCCGGTGGCCCGAGGCCTTGAGCAAAAGGCCGAAATTGGCGTGCACATCGGCGTCGCGCGGTGCGCGATCGGCCGCCCACTCGACGAGGTCCAAAGGCTTCGGTGGCTCGGGCGGACGGATCCCTTGCGCTGCGAAGCGAGCCACCGCCAAGTGATGGAGCAGGTCCGGTCGGTCGGGGCTCGTCGCGAGGCGAAGCCGATAACCTTCGATGGCCTCGTGCAGGCGCCCCTCGCGGTGAGCGACCAACGGGTCGACGGCCGGTGCCACCGGGCCCTGCGACCGGAAGCTCCGGCGTAATGCGACGAGGTTTTCCAGAGCTTCGGCCAACCGTGCCACGGCTCCCGTCCAATCCCCGGGCGAGGGCTGATGGAACAGGCGCATCGTCGGGTACCAAGCTGTGCGCCGCTCGTCCGCGGGCCAGCGCCAGTCGGGCACGTGCTTCAACAACAGCCAGACCGGCTTTCCGAGCGCTCCCGCGAGATGCGCTATCGCCGTGTCGCTCGTCACGAGCAGGTCGAGGCATTCCAGGACGGCAGCCGTGTCGACGAAAGCGTCCGGTCCGATGTCGAGCTCCGGCCCGAGATCGGCGGCGATCAGGGCCGGCGGTGCTGTCGCGAGCTGCTCGCGGCCGTGCTCCTTCTGCAGAACGACGAAGCGAATGCCCCGGATCCCCGCGAGTGGTTGCAGGGCCGCGAGGGGAACCGAGCGCCCCTGTTCGGCCGGAGCGTTCGGGTTTCCCTGCCAGACAAGCCCGATCCGAAGCTCCCCGTCGCGTGGCGGGCAGGTTGCATCGAGACGGGTCCGCCAAGAAGAAACGAGGGCCGGTTCTGCTCGCAGGTACGGCACGTCGGCCCCGATGGTATCGGACCCGAGGTCGAGGATGCCGGGCAGGGAGAGGAGCGGGACCCACGCCTCGGCGGGTGGCGGAGGCCCGTCCTCGGGTGCCAGGATCGTTTCGTCCGGCCCGCGGATCCAGCGTCGGACGGCGGGGCTTCTTTCGAGAAGCCGGTGCAAGCGGCGCGGAGCGCGGACCGTGACGTTCGCAACGCGGTCCGCGAGCCGGGGCAGCAGCCGGATGAACTGCAGGGTGTCGCCGAGACCCTGCTCGCAGACGACGAGGAGGCGGCCCGCCAGTCTCTCGCCGTGCCATCGCGGAGCATGGCCGGCTGGCACCAGCTCGCCCCACCGGTGGACGGCCCAGCGTTCTTCGTAGCCCGCCCAGGCTTCCGGCCACGTCCCCGACTGAAGGAGCGCGCAAGCCAGATTGAAGCGGAGCTCGGGCGAATCGGGATCGATGGCGACTCCCGATCGCCAGACCCGAACCGCTTCGTCCGTGCGGCCCAACCTCCGAAGGCAGGCCCCGAGATTGACCCGCGCTGCACGGTGACGTTCGTTTCGGACCAGGACCTCGCGGTAATGGGCGAGCGCTTCCTCGACGCGACCGAGTTCTTGCAGGCTCACGGCGAGGTTGTAGCGGGCCTGGAGATCCCCGGGGTTCAGCCAAAGGGCCCGCCGCCCCAAGACTACCGCGAGTTCGTGCTGCCCCTTTCGTGCGCGCAGGTGAGCCAAGAGAGCCCACCCCAGGGAGTGGTCGGGCCGGAGCGCGACCAGGCACTCCGCGAGACCCAACGCCTCGTCGATCGCCCCGAGCCGCTCCAACTCGAAAGCGCGTGCGGCACACTCCAATGGAGCCCCAGGGTCGACCGCGTCAGGAAGCGGAGGAGCCGATTTCGTTCCGTGCTCGGATCTCCTCTCGATCGAAAGCAGGGCTACGGGATCGATGTCCACGAATTCCGTACGGGAGGAGGCGGGAGGATCGTCGGCTCGATCGGCGTGAACCGGCTGGTCCACCGCTCGAACCACCGCTCTCGGTTCTCCGAGGCCGAGGAGCACGGACGTCATGAATGTGGTCAGCCGTCTCGGTAAGATTTCACCTCGCGGATAGGTGACTGCGTTCGATCGTCGATCAGCCGCTTCAGTGCGGCTCGGCGGTCGTTGGTCTGATAGACGGATCGCGCCAAAGCGATGAAGCTGTCGTCGAACCGCTTCGACCTCTCACTTTCGCGGATAGCGTCTTCGATATCCCAGAGTTTTTCGTTGACACGCCGCAGTTCGTCCAAAAGCGCGTCTAGATCCCTGTTCAAGCCGCTATTTTCCCAGCGCTCCCGAAGGAGGGCGAGCTCGTGCTCGACGAAGCGACGCTGTTCGGGGGCGACGATGCGCCGTGCCTTGATTTCCAGGATCGATATCTTGTCGAGAAGCTCACCAGGAGAAACCGGTATCTCGATCACCTGCCACCCCCTTCGGGAAGGGCGCTGGCGGCCGACGGCCGCCAGCGCGTAGCGCGATTATATGGCCAAGATCAGCTCCACTGGAAGTTGGATGCGCTCAGGCTGCTTCCGCTCACGCCCGTGAGCGTGACTTCCATGTCGGCGGTGCCGTCGCCGTTGCTGTCGATCTGGAGAACCTTCGTCGTATCGTTGAAGCGGGCCGACGAATTGCCGCCGCCAGCAAAGGAGTTGGTATGAGCGCCGACGAAGGTGAAGCTGCCGGACAGCAGTCCCTGGAATACGAGCTTGTCCGTTCCCGGGGTGAAGTCGGTGATCACATCGCCACTGCCGCTCGCCGACTGAGCAATCGCCGTGAACGTGAAGAGGTCGGCCCCGGCGCCCCCGGTCACCGTGTCGGACCCGGTTCCGCCGGTGAAGTTGTCCGTACCCGCACCGAGATCGACCGTGCTGCCGCTGGTACCGGAGATCACCAACACATCGACGGCCGATCCACCGGTCACCGTCTCGACGTTCGCGAGCGTCACCGTGTTTGCCTGGTTGGCGAGCACGAGACGGTCGTTGCCGCCCGAGAGATCGATCGTTCCACCGGTGAACTTCGTTCCCAGCGTGACAACGTCGGATCCCGTACCAGCACTTAGGGTTTCTACATTCGAAATCGTCCACGTGCCACCAACAGATGCGAGGGTTAGGCTGTCGCTGCCGCCGCGGAGATCGATGGTACCTCCTGTGAGTGCCGCACCGAGGACGACGATGTCGCCGCCCGTTCCGCCGACGACGGTTTCGACGTTGCTGACGGTGAGGGTGCCGCCGGCCAGCAGGGCGAGCTTGTCGGAACCGCCGGCGAGGTCGATCGCGGCGCCGGTGTACGCCGTGGAGAGGGTGACGACGTCGGTGCCGGTGCCGCCGGCGAGGGTCTCGACGTTGGTGGCGGTGAGGGTGCCGCCGGCGTCGAGGGTGAGTTTGTCGGAGCCGCCGGCGAGGTCGACGCGGCCGCCGGTGGCGGCGGTGGAGAGGGTGACGACGTCGTTGCCGGTGCCGGCGGCGAGGGTCTCGACGTTGGTGACGGTGAGAGTGTTGCCGGTGGCGGCGAGGACCAGGCGGTCGGCCCCGGCCTTGAGGTCGATCGAGCCGGTGGTGAGGCTCGAGCCGAGGGTGACGACGTCGGTGCCGGTGCCGCCGGTGACGGTCTCGACGTTGGTGGCG
>DAIOUO010000002.1:9710-11801 GCA_036759485.1 Geminicoccaceae bacterium
GTGACGACGTCGGTGCCGGTGCCGCCGGTGACGGTCTCGACGTTGGTGGCGGTGACGGTACCACCCGCCTGGATGGTCAGCGTGTCGTTGCCGCCGCCGAGATCGACGCGGGCGCCCGTCATGGTCGCCGTGATCGTGATGACGTCGGCTCCGCTTCCGCTCGTGATCGTCGCCACGTTCGAAAGGGTCGCGGTCACTCCGGAGTCACCGAAGACATAAACGGACACGGCGCGTCTCCATCGATCGTCGAGCGCGTTTCGGCAAAGCCCGGCTAGGGGCGCGCCTCGCACGCGGGGCGATCGCCTTCTGACACACCACTTCTTGCGAAACGGTTAACGGACGCGCGTCCGCACCTCGGTCGTCGGAGTCGGCGCCGACAGAGGTCGGCGCCTCGTGACCGAGAAGCCTCCGTCGGGTGACGTCGGAAAGACGCCCGGGCCGATCATTCGGCTGCTCGGCGGTAGCTCTCCACCGGCGGGCAGGAGCATACCAGGTGACGATCCCCGTACGCGTTGTCGATCCGACCCACCGGAGGCCAGTATTTGCCCTCGAGCTGCCCGGTGGGGAAGGCGGCGAGCGTCCTGCAATATGACCGCGACCAGTCCCCGAGCACCTGGTCGGCCGGGTGCGGAGCGTTCTTGAGCGGATTGTCGAGCCGATCCATCCGCCCTTCTTCGATCGCCCGGATCTCCTCGCGGATGGCGATCATCGCGGAGCAGAACCGATCGAGCTCGGCGAGGGGTTCGCTCTCGGTCGGCTCGATCATCATGGTCTCCGGCACCGGCCAGGACATGGTCGGTGCATGGAAGCCGTAATCGATCAGTCGCTTGGCGACATCCTCCGCGGTGATCCCCGTGGCCGCCTTGATCGGTCTCAGATCGATGATGCACTCGTGGGCGACGAACCCTCCGGCACCCGAGTAGACGATCGGGTAGTGGGGCGCCAATCGCCGGGCCACGTAATTCGCGGCCAGGATCGCGACCGCCGTGGCCCTGCGCAGGCCTTCGGCTCCCATCATCCGAATGTAGGCCCAGGAGATCGGCAGGATCGAGGCCGATCCCCAAGGTGCTGCCGCTACCGGCCCGACGGACGCCCGATGGCGCTCGGGATCGACGGGAACGACCGGGTGGTCGGGCAGGAACGGGACGAGGTGCGCGGCCACCCCGATCGGGCCGACGCCCGGACCTCCGCCCCCGTGCGGAATGCAGAAGGTCTTGTGGAGGTTCATGTGGCAGACATCGGCGCCGAGCTCGGCCGGGCGGGCGATCCCGACCAGAGCGTTCAGATTCGCCCCGTCCATGTAGACCTGGCCGCCGCGCTCGTGGACGATGGCGCAGATGTCTTTGATCCGCTCCTCGAAGACCCCGTGGGTCGACGGGTAGGTGATCATGAGCGCTGCGAGCCGGTCCCGGTGCTCGTCGGCCTTCCCGAGCAGATCGTCGACGTCGACATTGCCGCGCGCATCGCAGGCGACGACCACGACCTCCATGCCGGCCATCACCGCGGAGGCGGGGTTGGTGCCGTGCGCCGAAGCCGGGATCAGACAGACGGCACGGTGACCCTCGCCCCGCGAGGCGTGCCACGCCCGGATCACGAGAAGACCGGCATATTCGCCCTGACTGCCGGCGTTGGGTTGGAGCGAAACGGCGGCGAAGCCCGTGATCTCGCAAAGGAAGGCCTCGAGCGACCGGAACAGCTCGGCGTAACCGGCCACATGCTCTCGCGCGACGAAGGGATGCGGCTCGGCGAACCCCGGCCATGTCACCGGGCGCATCTCGGTCGTCGCATTCAGCTTCATGGTGCAGGAACCGAGCGGGATCATCGCCCGGTCGAGCGCCAGATCCTTGTCCTGCAGCCGGCGGATGTACCGCAGCATCTGCGTCTCGCTGCGATGCGCCGAGAACACCGGGTGACCCATGAAGGAGGACCGACGGCGCAGCGGCTCCGGGATGCCCTCCGGGGCGCTTCGCGCGAGGGTCTCGAGGTCGGGCCGGTCGACGCCGAACAGATCGAGGAGCCGCCCGACGAGCTCGGGTGTGGAGGTCTCGTCGAAGCTCAGGGCCAGCCGATCGGCGTCGATCGGTCGAAGGT
>DAIOUO010000002.1:11811-39908 GCA_036759485.1 Geminicoccaceae bacterium
CGCCTCGGCTCGGCCGGGCGCCCGGAGCGTGAGCGTGTCGAAGAAGCCCGCCCGATCGACCACCTCGATGCCGCTGCCCTCGAGCCCGAGCGCGAACATCCCCGCCAAGCGGTGGACGCGACGTGCGATCCGTACGAGCCCTTCGGGACCGTGGTAGACGGCGTAGAAGGCTGCCATCACCGCGAGCAGGACCTGGGCCGTGCAGATGTTGGACGTCGCCTTGTCGCGGCGGATGTGCTGCTCGCGGGTCTGGAGGGCCATCCGGTAGGCGGGCTTTCCGCGACTGTCGATCGAGACGCCGATCAAACGCCCCGGGAGCTGGCGCTTGTGCGCGTCGCGGCAGGCCAGAAAAGCCGCATGCGGGCCGCCGTAGCCCATCGGCACCCCGAAGCGCTGGGCGGAGCCCACGACGAGATCCGCACCGTGTTCACCGGGCGGGGTCGCGAGGCAGCAGGCGAGCAGGTCGGTCGCGACGATCGCGAGGGCGCCGCGCTCGTGCAGGCGGCGCACGATCGGCCCGATATCGACGAGCGCGCCACTGGATCCGGGATAGGAGAGCAGGGCCGCGAAAGCGGCCCGGCCGTGATCGAGGAGCTCGGCGACGTCGCCCACCAGCACCTCGATCCCGAGGGGACGGGCGCGGGTCTCGATCACCGCGATCGTCTGCGGGTGGGTGTCCCGGTCCACCAGAAACAGCCGCGAGCCGGTGCGGCCGACCCGCAGGGCCATCGCCATGGCTTCGGCCGCGGCAGTCGCCTCGTCGAGCAAGGAGGCGTTGGCGACCTCCATCGCCGTGAGGTCGCAGATCATCTGCTGCCAGACCAGCAGGGCCTCGAGCCGGCCCTGGCTGATCTCCGCCTGGTAGGGGGTGTAGGCCGTGTACCAGCCGGGATTCTCGAGGACGTTGCGAAGGATCACACCCGGCGTTACGGTACCATAGTACCCCATGCCGATCAGCGAGACGCGGCGGGCGTTGCGGCTCGCCATCCGCTCGAGCTCGGCGAGCGCCTCGACCTGGGAGAGCGCGGGCGGCAGGTCGAGCGGGCGCTCGGAACGGATCGACCGAGGCACCGCTCGATCGATCAGTTCCTCGAGGGAGGAAAGCCCCAAGGCCGCGAGCATGCGCCCGATATCGGCCTCGTTCGGACCGATGTGGCGATGGACGAACGCCCCCGCCTCGGACAGTTCCGCGAGGATCGATCGGCTGGCGGTCATCGTGCGCTCCGGTCGTTCGGTCAGCCGAGCGTGGCGAGATAGTCGGCGTAGGCTTCCGGGGTCATGAGGCTCGAGAGTTCCGACGGATCGCCGATCTCGATCCGGTAGAACCAGGCCGCACCCTCGGCATCCTCGTTGACCAGGGCCGGATTGTCGGCGAGTTCGGTGTTCACGGCCACCACCTTGCCGGAGACCGGACTGTAGACTTCCGAGGCCGCCTTGACGCTCTCGACGACGGCCACCTGCTCGTGTGCCTTCACCACCCGTCCGACTTCGGGCAACTCGACATAGACCACGTCGCCGAGCTGCTCCTGGGCGTGTTCCGAGACGCCCACCGTGCCGAGCCCGTTCTCGACGCGAATCCATTCGTGATCGCGCGTGTAGAAGACCGGCATCCTGTTCCTCCTCGCAGAGACTCAGCGGTGGTAGCGGTGGGGCACGAAGGGAAGCGCCGTGACCCGGGCGGCCTCGTCGCGACCGCGGATGCGGAGCGCGAGCCGCGTTCCCGGGCTCGCGAGCGCGGTCGGAACGTAGCCCATGGCGAGCGGGCCTCCCACGGTCGGCCCGAATCCGCCGCTCGTGACGCGGCCGACGACGGCACCACCTTCGACGATCTCCGTCCCTTCGCGGGCGGGAGCCCGGCCCTCCGGCCGCAGGCCGACGAGCCTGCGCGGCGCACCTTCGGCCAGTTGGCGGAGAATGATCGGGGCGCCCGGGAAGCCGCCCTGCTCGCGTCGCCGCTTGCCGATCGTCCAGGCGAGGCCGGCCTCGACCGGTGTCGTACTGCGGTCGATGTCGTGGCCGTAGAGGCAGAGCCCGGCCTCGAGACGCAGGGAATCGCGCGCACCGAGCCCGGCCGCGCGCACTTCCGGCGCACCCAAGAGGGTGCGGGCGAGGCCGGCCGCCTCGACGGCGGGCACCGAGACCTCGAAACCGTCTTCGCCCGTGTATCCCAGCCGCGAGACGCGGCAGGCCACGCCGCCGACCGTCATTTCCGCGGTCTGCATGAACCGGAGGCCCGTGCAGTCGGGAGCGAGGCGGGAGAGTGCGCGCTCGGCCTCCGGCCCCTGGAGCGCGATCAGGGCACGATCGGCGAGCTCGACGATCTCGCAGTCCGGTTCGAGGTGCGTGCGAAGGTGCGCGAGGTCGCCGCCCTTGCAGGCCGCGTTGACGACCACGAAGAGATGATCGCCGGCGTTGGAGACGATGAGGTCGTCGATGATGCCGCCGTTCTCGTCGGTCAGGACCGTGTAGCGGGCCCGCCCCTCGCCGAGACCGGCGATGTCGCCGGGTACCAGCCGCTCGAGCGCGGTGGCCGCGTCTTTCCCGCGGATCGCGATCTGTCCCATGTGCGACACGTCGAACAGCGCGGCGTGCTCGCGGCACCATCGGTGCTCGGCGATGATGCCTTCGGGATACTGCACCGGCATTTCGTAGCCCGCGAAGGGGACGAGTTTGGCGCCGAGCTCGCGGTGCAGGTCGAAGAGGGGCGTGCGGAGAAGATCGCTCACCGGTCGTGGCCTCCAGAAGCCCGAACGGCGCGACCACGGCGGTCGCGTCGCTCGCCCCCTCTGTCCACGACCTGAGAGATTCCACCCCGAGCCGTCGCCGGCCCGGAATGTCCCCTTCGGTGGGGTGCGGGTGCACCCGCTCTCCAGAGGGCCAGCTCGCGCGCGGTCCTTCGGCCTGAGAGTTTCCGGGGCGGTTGCTCCTTCGGCGCCGCGCGGCTCGGGTCACCCCGGCGCGGACTCTCCCACGCACGATCCTCGGCCGAGGCGGAGACTAGACCACCGGCTCCGCGGGTCAAGCCGCGAGAGGGGGCTCGGGTCCGGACCGGCACCCGGCGGCGCCGGCCGGCACATCCCGGATCATATCGCGTTCTTGGCCATCTGGTCGGCCAGATAATCGGCTTGGCGAATAGCCAGGGCCACGATGGTGAGCGTCGGGTTCTCCGCTGCACCGGTCGTGAACTGGCTGCCGTCCGAGATGAAGAGGTTCTTGTGGTCCCAGGTCTGACCGAAGGCGTTGCAGACACCGTCCTGCGGCCGGGCACTCATCCGGTTGGTGCCGAGATTGTGCGTGCTCGGGTAAGGGGGCACCTCGTGAATCTCGCGCGCTCCGGCAGCGAGGTAGACCGCCGCCCCTTGGCGATAGGCATGGGCCCGCATCGCGATGTCGTTCGGATGATCGTCGAAATGGACGTTCGGAATCGGCAGCCCGAACCGGTCCTTCTCGGTGGGATGCAGGGTCACACGATTGTTCGCTTGCGGCATGTCCTCGCCGACGATCCACATCCCCGCCATGTGCGCGTAACCCTCGAGCTTGCGGGTGAATTCGCGACCCCACGCACCCGGGTCGAGGAACGCGGCCATGAACGGCAGACCCAGGGAGAGCGTCTCGAGCTCGTAGCCACCGGCGAAGCCGCGCTTCGGGTCGTGACCTGCCTCGTCCTGGATGATGCCGGCCATGGTCGTGCCGCGGAACATGTGCACCGGCCGGTCGAAGGTCGCGTAGACAGAGCCGGTAGTGTGACGCATGTAGTTGCGGCCGACTTGACCCGACGAATTGGCGAGACCGTCCGGATACTTGCTGGATGCCGAGTTGAGGAGGAGCCGGGGGCTCTCGATCGAATTGCAGGCGACGCAGACGACGCGGGCCTTCTGGACGTGCTGGCGGCCGTCCTTGTCGGCGTAGAGCACGCCCGTGATCTTGCCCGCGGCGTCGTGCTGGATCTGCAGAGCCTGACACTCGGTCCGCAGATCGAGCCTGCCGGTCGCTTCGGCCGCCGGGATCTCGGTATAGAGGGTGGACCATTTGGCGGCCGACTTGCAGCCCTGGAAGCAGAACCCGATCTGCAGGCAGTGCGAGCGGCCGTCGCGGGCCCGACTGTTGATCGCCATCCGGCCGGTGTGGACGGTCTTGTAGCCGAGCCGCTTGGCGCCCGTGTACATGACGCGGAAATTGTTGTTGCCCGGCAGGCCGGGAATGCCGTTTGTTCGCGTCACCCCCATCTTGGCCTCGGCCTTCGCATAGTAGGGCTCGAGGTCGGCAAGACCGATCGGCCAATCGAGCAGGGTGGCACCCTCGATCCCGCCGTAGATCGAGCGGGTCTTGAATTCGTGCTCCTGGAACCGGAGCGAGGCTCCGGCCCAGTGCACCGTGGAGCCGCCGACCGTCTTGCAGATCCAGGCGGGAAGGTTCGGGAAGTCGCGTGCGACGCGCCAACTGCCGCTCGTCGTGCGCTTGTCGAGCCACGCCGTCTGGACGAAGGCGGCCCACTCGTCGTTCACGAATTCCTCGGGCGAGAGCCGCTTGCCCGCTTCGAGAAGGACGACCTTGATCCCCTTCTGGCAGAGTTCGTTGGCGAGTGTGCCGCCACCTGCCCCGCTGCCGATCACGACGACGACCGAATCGTCGCTCAGCTCGTACCGTGCCATCTTCCGTGCCTCCCTTCGTGTCTTTCGGTTCGCCGACGAGACGTCAGGCGGGTGGCGGCGGGCTCGCTTCGGCGTCCGGTTCGAGTGTCCAGCCCGCGTCCTGGAAGCCGCGGTGCAGATAGCCGCCGAACTCGGCCGAGCTCCCCTGATAGCCGAAGTGATGCCAGACCAGTTTGTTGTTGTAGAGACCCACCACGGTCTCGCCCTTGACGGCCTGGAAGAAGGGTGTCTTTTCGATCGACTTCAACACCTCGATGCGACCACCGGGCGAGAGCTGCAGCCAGGGGACGCCGGTCGCCCGGTCGAGGGCGGCCACACCCGCCTCGATCGTCTTGGCCAGAGCGGGATCGGCTTTGGCCTTCTTGTCGAGGCTCTCGACCACCTCGGCATAGTAGAGGTCGCCCAGCATGTCGTGCGGGTAGAGGTCGCGCGTCATGACCAAGAGGACGCGCGCGGTCGCGGCGTCGAACGCCGAGAGCGTCATCGCCCAGGCACCGTTGCTCGCGGCGATGACCGTGGTGCCGCCGGCCACGGCTACGGTCGCGGCGGTACTCGCGGCGGTTCGAAGGAACAGCCGCCGATCCAGGATCTTCTTCATTGGTGAGCCTCCCGATCCGAGGGCCGCTCAGCGATAGCGGCCGTGCCGTTGCAGGACCTCGATCTTGTATCCGTCGGGATCCTGGATGAAGAAAAACCGGGCGAGCAGCGCACCGTTGCGGAAGAACTCCTTGATCGGCTGCGGTGCCAGGCCCGCCTCGGCGAGACGCCGATGCTCGCGGTCGAGGTCGTCGACGCAGAAGGCGATGTGGCCGTAGCCTTCGCCGAGCGCGTAGGGTTCGGTGCGGCCCTTGTTGAGGGTGAGCTCGACCTCGAAATCCGCCTCCGGGTTGCGCAAGTAGACGAGCGTGAAGGTTTCGAAATCCAGGGTTTCGGCCGGCTCGAGACCGAGGGCGGTCCGATAGAACGCGATCGACCGGTCCAGATCCAGGACCCGGATCATCATGTGGATCGCCTTCGCCATCGCCCGTCCTCCGGCCGCTACCTCCGCAACGACGGGACCTCTACACGGCTCGGTCGCGGTCGTGGTATTAGCGTGCTACTACACGACCTCGGCCTCGACCCGTCGGCCGGCTTCGGCCGGACCGACATCGGGGGCTCCGCGGGCGAGAAAGGTCGCACAGGCGACGCGCAGCAGCGAGGCGAAGTTTCGGACCTCGCCCGTGAGCTCCAGCACCTCGTCGTAGAGCGTCGCCACGAAGCGTGGGGTCGATACCCCCTCGAGCTCGGCCATCCGGTCGAGGATGGCCCAGAAGCGCGACTCGAGCCGGATGCTGGTGACGGCACCGTGCAGTCGGACGGAGCGGGTCACGGGCTCGTAGTCCTTGGGGTCGGTCCCGGCATAGATCCGGCACATGGGCCCTCCCTTCGCCCGGCAGCCGGCGGCACCTCCGATCCGATAAGTCCAGTGTAGCTGCGGCCCGCCCGCCCTGCCAAGGCCGGCGCCCGCGACGTTGCCAACCCGTCGCCTTGCGGGTCGCCGCATCCTTGCCTAAGCAGCGACCGGCATACGGCCGCCGCACCCGGAGCGGGGTCGAGGACGAGGAACGAGGCGCCCATGCGGATCGGCATCGTCAAGGAGCGCCGGGAGTACGAGCGGCGCGTGGCGGCCACGCCCGAAACGGTCAAGCGCTACAAGGCCATGGGCCTCGAACCCGTGGTCGAACGCGGGGCGGGCCTGGGTGCCGCCATCTCCGATGCGCTCTACGAGCAGGCCGGCGCCCGGCTGGTGGACGGCCCCGGCGAAGCGCTGGCCGCGGAGATCCTGCTCAAGGTGCAGCGCCCGCTCGACGAGGAGCTCGCGGCGCTCGGGCCCGACCAAGTCCTGATCGGGATGCTCGATCCCTACATGAACCGCGACCAGGTCCGGGCCTACGCCGAGCGCAGGATCACCGCTTTCGCCCTCGAGCTCCTGCCCCGGACGACCCGTGCCCAGGCCATGGACGTGCTCTCGAGTCAGGCGAACCTCGCGGGTTACCGGGCGATGGTCGAGGCGATGGCGGCCTACAGCCGGGTCTTGCCCATGATGATGACGGCGGCCGGAACGGTGACGCCCGCCAAGGTGTTCGTCATCGGCGCGGGCGTGGCCGGGCTGCAGGCCATCGCGACGGCCAAGCGGATGGGGGCCGTGGTCACGGCGACGGACGTGCGGCCGGCCGCCAAGGAAGAGATCGAGAGTCTCGGCGCCAAGTTCGTGGGCTTCATTCCCAAGGATGCGGCGACCGCGGGTGGCTACGCCCGCCCGCTCACCCCGGAGGAGCAGGCCGAGCAGGCCCGGATCGTGGCCGAGCACCTCAAGAGCCAGGACATCGTCGTGACCACCGCCCAGGTTCCGGGCCGCAGAGCGCCCAGGATCGTGACCGCGGCGATGGTCGCCGCGATGAAGCCGGGCTCCGTGATCCTCGACATGGCGTCCGAGACCGGCGGCAACGTCGAGGGCAGCCGGCCCGGTGAGGTGGTCGAGATCGGCGGGGTGCAGGTGATCGGGGCCCGCAACCTGCCGGCGAAGCTCGCGCCGGCCGCCTCGCTCCTCTACGCCAAGAACTTGTTGAATTTCGTTCAGCTGATCGTCGGCAAGAAGGGCGAACTCTCGATCAATCTCGAGGACGATCTGGTCAAAGGCACGCTCCTGACCCGAGCCGGCGAGATCGTGCATCCGAACTTCGTCGGGCAGAGCTGAGGGAGGAGCGAGCGATGGCCGCCATCGACCCGGCAATCTTCAACCTCATCGTGTTCGTGCTGGCGATCTTCGTCGGTTATTACGTGGTCTGGTCGGTCACCCCCGCCCTGCACACGCCGCTCATGTCGGTCACCAACGCGATCAGCTCGGTGATCATCGTGGGCGCCCTGATCGCCACGGGCGCGGGCGGGCTCGCCGCCGTCTTCGGTTTCCTCGCCTCGCTCTTGGCGGCGGTGAACATCTTCGGCGGGTTCGCCGTCACCGAGCGGATGCTCGCGATGTTCAAGAAGCGCGGTTGAGGGAGCCGAAGCGATGACCGCGAACCTCGCCGCGATCGGCTATCTCGTCGCCGCCGTCTGCTTCATCCTCGCCCTTCGCGGGCTCTCTTCGCCGGCCTCGAGCCGGATGGGCAACCGCTACGGCATGGCCGGGATGTCGCTCGCGGTCGTCACCACGCTCCTGGCCCTGCCGCAGGCGAGTATCGGCGGTTACGCCGCCATTCTCGTGGCGATCCTGCTCGGTGGTGCCGCCGGCTACACGATCGCCCAGCGTATCCAGATGACCGCGATGCCGCAGCTCGTGGCGGCGTTCCACTCGCTCGTGGGCCTCGCCGCCGTCTTCGTCGCCGCGGGCGCCTTCCTCGAGCCGCAGGACTTCGGCATCACGCGGCCGGACGGTTCGATCAAGCCTCTCTCGCTCCTCGAGATGGGGCTCGGCACGATCATCGGTGCGATCACCTTCACCGGTTCGGTCATCGCCTTCGGCAAGCTCCAAGCCAAGTTCCCGCCGAGGGTCGAGGCGCTGATCCCGGACTTCGCGAAGCCCGTCGTGGCCGCCGCCATGTCGAGCCGGCCGATTCTCCTGCCCTCGCGGCACGCGATCAACGTCGCGATCGGTGTCACGATCCTCGTCCTCCTCGTCCTCTTCATGGTGAGCCAGAGCGGGCTCGTCTTTCTCCTCATGACGCTTCTGGCTCTGGCCATCGGCGTGCTCCTGATCATCCCGATCGGCGGTGCCGACATGCCGGTGGTCGTCTCGATGCTCAACAGCTATTCGGGTTGGGCCGCGGCCGGCATCGGCTTCACGCTGCAGAACCCGATGTTGATCATCACGGGTGCCTTGGTCGGCTCCTCGGGCGCCATTCTCTCCTACATCATGTGCCGGGCGATGAACCGCTCCTTCGTCTCGGTCATCCTGGGCGGCTTCGGGGAGACCGGCGCGGCGGCGGCCGACACCGGCGACAAGACCGTCAAGGCCGGCTCGGCCGAGGACGCGGCGTTCATCATGGAGAACGCGCAGAAGGTGATCATCGTGCCCGGCTACGGTATGGCGGTGGCCCAGGCCCAGCACGCCGTGCGCGAGCTCTACGACACGCTCACCAAGAAGGGGGTGGAGGTGAAGTTCGCCATCCATCCCGTGGCCGGCCGCATGCCCGGCCACATGAACGTGCTGCTGGCCGAAGCCAACATTCCCTACGACGTCGTCTTCGAGATGGACGAGATCAACAACGAGTTCGGCCAGGCCGACGTCGCCTACGTCATCGGCGCCAACGACATCACCAATCCCGCGGCCAAAACCGATCCGGGCTCGCCGATCTACGGCATGCCGGTCCTCGATGTCGACAAGGCGAAGGCGGTTTTCTTCGTGAAACGGTCCATGGCGGCCGGTTACGCCGGTATCGACAACCCGCTCTTCTACATGGATCGGACGATGATGTTGTTCGGCGACGCCAAGAAGATGACCGAGGACATCGTCAAGGCCATGACGGGCGGCGGCCACTGAAGGAGACCGCGCGGACCTCTCTCGACGGGCAGCCCGGGGAGGCCTATCAGCGACCCGGGAGCAGGGAGGTCGCGCGATGCGGGTCGTAGTCGTGGGGGCTTCGGGGACGGTCGGCCGGGCGGTGGTGGCCGAGCTCGGCCGGCGACACGAGATCGTAACGGCCGGCCGCACGAGTGGCGAGCTACGCTTCGATGCCACAGATCCGGCCTCGATCCGGGCCGGTCTGCAGAAGGTGGGCCCGATCGACGCGCTGGTGGCGACCTTCGGGACCGTCAAGTTCGCGCCTCTGGCCGAGCTCGATGCCGCGGGCTACGGCATCGGCCTCGCCGACAAACTCATGGGCCAGGTCAACCTCGTGCTCGTCGGGCGCGAGTTCGTGGCCGACGGCGGTTCCTTCACGCTCACGAGCGGCATTCTCGCGCGCGATCCCGTGGTGGCCGGCAGCTCGGCCTCGATGGTCAACGGCGCACTCGAGGCCTGGGTCCAGGCGGCGGCCATCGAGCTGCCGCGCGGGCTGCGGATCAACTGTGTCAGTCCGGGGCTGCTCGAGGAGAGCGCCGCCGCCTATGGTGCTTTCTTTCCGGGCCACATACCGGTGCCGGCGACCCGGGTCGCCAAGGCCTATGCGAAGAGTGTCGAAGGCCGCCTGACCGGGCGGGTCTTCGAGGTGTTCTGAGGTCGAGGAGACGATCAGGTGCGCATCCGCGCCGCCGTTCTCGAGACGATGGGCGCGCCGGCGCCGTACGCGCTCAGCCGGCCGTTGCGGATCCAGGAGGTCGAGCTCGAGCCGCCGGGACCCGGCGAGGTGCTCGTGCGCGTCGCAGCCGCCGGTCTCTGCCATTCCGACCTCTCGGTGATCAACGGCGATCGCCCGCGCCCGCTACCCATGGTGCTCGGCCACGAAGCAGCCGGCGTCGTCGAAGAGGTCGGCCCCGGCGTCCACGATCTGGTGAAGGGCGACCACGTCGTCCTCGTTTTCATGCCGTCCTGTGGGCACTGCCTGCCCTGCATGGAGGGCCGTCCGGCGCTGTGCGAGCCCGGCGCCGCGGCGAACGGAGCCGGCACGCTGCTTTCGGGGGCGCGCCGACTGCGGCGCGACGGCGAGCCGATCCACCACCATGTGGGGGTCTCGGCGTTCGCCGAATATGCCACGGTCTCGCGCCGCTCGCTGGTCAAGATCGACCCGGAGTTGCCGCTCGAGGAGGCGGCGCTGTTCGGCTGCGCCGTCCTCACCGGGGCGGGTGCCGTGATCAACACGGGCGGGGTGCGCCCGGGCCAGACGGTGGCAGTGGTCGGGTTGGGTGGTGTGGGCCTGTGCGCGCTGCTCGCCGCGGTCGCCTCCGGCGCCCGCGAGATCGTCGCTGTCGACATCCTGCCGGACAAGCTCGCCTTCGCGCGCCAGTTGGGCGCCACGCTGACCTTCGATGCACGCGAGCAGCAGGTGGCCGAGGCGGTCCGAGCGGCCACCCGAGGTGGCGTCGACTTCACCTTCGAATTCGCCGGATCGGCGGCGGCGCTCGAGCTCGCCTGGGCGATCACGCGGCGAGGCGGAACCACGATCACGGCGGGGCTACCGCATCCCTCGGCGCGCCTGCCGGTTCCGATCGTCCAGCTCGTGGCCGAGGAACGGGCCCTCAAGGGCAGCTACATCGGTACCGCCGTTCCGGCGCGCGACGTACCGAGACTGATCGATCTCTATCGAAAGGGGCGACTGCCGGTCGACCGGCTCGTGTCCGCTCGCATGTCGCTCGAGGACATCAACGAGGGTTTCGACCGTTTGGCGCGTGGCGCGGCGATCCGCCAGATCGTCACGCCCTGATCGCCCCGACGGAGGCGCGCGAGCGGCTTGCCACGCTCGAGGTCGACGGGCGTAGGAGCGGAGACCTCGACGATGACGCCACACTCCGGACGGCCCTTTCGGGCGACGCTCCCCTTGGTCCTCCTCCTGCTCGCCCCGCCCCTCGACGCCCGGCAGCAGGGCGGCCCGCAGCCGCCCGCCGCGGTCACGGTCGTCCGCCTCGAGCGCCGGGAGGTGACGCCCGTCTCGAGCTTCACCGGCCGGGTCGAGGCGGTCGACAAAGTCGACCTGCGGGCCCGGGTCGATGGGTTCGTCCAGGAGATCCGCTTCCGGGAAGGAGCGGACGTCCAGGCGGGTGAGCTCCTCTTCGTGATGGAGAAGGGGCCCTACATCGCCAAGGTGAAGGAAGCCGAGGCCGCGATCCTCGCGGCCGAAGGTTCGCTCAAGCTCGCCGACCTCGAGGTCGAGCGGCAGACGGTGCTCGTCCAACGCCAGGCCGTGGCCCAGGCCAAGCTCGACGAGGCGATCGCCAAACAGGCTCAGGCGAGGGGTGCGTTGTTGGGGTACCGAGCCGCCCTCGAGCGCGCCCGTCTCGACCTCTCCTACACCGACGTCGCGAGCCCTGTGAGTGGTCGGATCGGGCGTGCGAGCGTGTCGGTCGGCGACTTCGTGGGGCCTACGAGCCCGCCCCTCGCGACGGTCGTCGGCCAGGAGCCGATCTACGTCACCTTCCCCGTCAGCGTTCGCCAGCTCCTCGAGGTCCGCCGCAAGGCGGAGGTCGCCGGCAGCGACGCGAGGGCCGTGCAGATCCGGGTGCGGCTCGCCGACGGTACGCTCTACGGAGAGCTCGGCCGTCTCGACTTCGTCGACGTCGAGGTCGATCCGGGTACCGACACGATCGCGCTCCGGGCGGAGCTCCCCAACCCGAAACGCACCTTGATCGACGGCGCACTCGTGACCGTGCTGGTCGAGACCGCGCAGCCCCGATCGGCGCTGCTCGTGCCGCAGAGTGCCGTGCAGTTCGATCAGGCCGGCCGCTTCGTCCTCGTCCTGGACCCGGAAGGCAAGGTCCTGGTCCGGCGGGTACGGCTCGGGCCCACCTACGGCACCCTCTATGCGGTCGAAGACGGCCTGCGCGAGGGCGAGCGCGTGATCACCGAGGGTATCCAGAAGGTCCGGCCGGGCGCCGTCGTCACGCCGACGGAGGCGCCGCTCCCGCCCGTCGAAGCCTCGGTGCCGCGGAACTGAGAAGATGATCTCCGCTGTCTTCGTCGATCGGCCGCGGCTCGCGATCGTCATTTCGGTCGTGATCACGCTCGCCGGCCTGATCGCGTTGTCGGCGCTGCCGATCGCCCAGTTCCCGGACATCGTGCCGCCGCAGGTTCAGGTGACCGGCCGTTATCCGGGGGCCGGTGCCGAGGTGGTCGATGCCACCGTGGCTCAACCCGTCGAAAGCCAGGTCGTCGGCGTCGACAAGATGATCTACATGAAGTCGACCTCGGGCAGCGACGGCAGCTACACTCTGACCGTGTCCTTCGAGGTGGGCAGCGATCCCGACATCAACACCGTCAACGTGCTCAACCGCGTGCAGCTCGCCATCCCGCAGCTGCCGCAGGAGGTCAGCCGTCAGGGCCTGTCGGTCAAGAAAAAGTCGTCAGCCATTCTTCAGGTCATAGCTGTTTACTCACCGAACCGAACATACGATACGTTGTTCCTTTCGAATTTTGCAAACATCAACATTCTCGATAACATAAAGCGCGTCCGCGGTGTGGGCGACGCCTTCCTTTTCGGTGCGCTCGACTACAGCATGCGCGTCTGGATCGGGACGGATCGATCGACCGCGCTCGGCATCACGCCGAACGACATCATCGCAGCCCTGCAAGCGCAGAACATCCAGGCCGCCGTCGGTCGAGTCGGTGCCCAACCGATCTCCGAGGATACGGCCTTCCAGCTCGCGATCCAGACCAAGGGCAGGCTCACCGAGGTCGGCGAGTTCGAGAACGTCGTGATCCGTGCCAACCCCGACGGCTCGTTCGTTCGGGTGAAGGATGTCGGCCGCGTCGAGCTCGGTGCCAGATCCTCCGATTCGTTCGGCCGCTTCAACGGTGGTCCCGGAGCCCTGATCGCGGTCTTCCTCGCACCGGGTGCCAACGCACTCGAGACGGCGAACGGCGTCGTTAGGGTGATGGAGGATGCGAAAACGCGCTTCCCCGCCGACGTCGCCTACGAGGTCACCTACGACACCACCTCCTTCGTCGAGCAGAGCATGGAGGAGGTTCTCCACACCCTAGTGGAGGCGTTCCTCCTCGTAGTGATCGTGGTGTACCTCTTTCTGGGCAATCTCCGAGCCACACTCGTTCCGTTGGTCGCTGTCCCGGTCTCTCTGATCGGGGTGTTCTCGGTCATGCTGGCGCTCGGCTTCTCGCTCAACATGGTCTCGATGCTGGCGCTCGTGCTGGCGATCGGGATCGTCGTGGACGATGCGATCGTGGTCGTCGAGGCGGTGGAGGCCAAGCTCGAGCAGCATCCCGACATGGGGCCGGCCGAGGCGACCAAGCTCGCCATGGGAGAGATCACGGCACCGATCATCGCGATCACGCTCGTACTGCTTTCGGTGTTCGTACCGACGGCATTCATCCCGGGCATCGTGGGCCGGCTCTTCCAGCAGTTCGCGGTCGTCGTCGTGGTCTCGATGATCATTTCGGCCATCAACGCCTTGACCCTCTCGCCGGCCCTCTGCGCCATCCTCCTGCGCCGTAGCCACGGGCGCGAGCGTGGACCGATGGCCTACGTGCGCAGGAGTATCGACCTCGCGCGCGACGGCTATGCGGTGATCGTGAGGCGGCTCGTCCGGGTGGCCGCGTTCTCCCTCGTGGCACTGGCGGGCGTGACGGTCGCGAACGTCTGGCTTTTCCAAGCGACACCCACGGGCTTCGTGCCCGAGGAGGATCAGGGCGCCTTTTTCGCCGAGCTGCAGCTTCCCGAGGGGGCGTCGGTCAATCGCACCGCGCGCGTCGCCGAGCAGGTCGAGGAGCTCATCAAGGCGGTGCCGGGTGTTGCGGACATCAGCACCGTTGTAGGCTACAGTACTCTCGAAGGCCTCGCCAAATCGAACAGTGCCTACTTCATCGTTCTCTTGAAGCCCTTCTCCGAGCGGAAGGAGCCGGGCACCGATGTGCGCTCGATCGTTCGCAGGGTACTCGCCGAGGGGCGCGCCATCCGGGAAGCGAACCTGATCGCCTTCAACGTGCCGGCGATCATCGGCCTCGGCACCGGTGGCGGGTTCGAGTACCAGCTCCAGGACCTCGAGGGCGGCACACCCGCCGATCTGGCGGCTGTCGCCCGGGCGCTCGTGCTCGCCGCCAACGACGAGCCCGAGCTCGGTACTGTCTTCACGACCTACTCGGCCGCCACGCCGCAGCTCTTCCTCGACATCGATCGCGACAGGGTGCAAACCCTGGGCATCAAATTGTCCGACGTCTTCAATGCGTTACAGACAACCCTCGGCGGCTACTACGTGAACGATCTGAACCTGTTCGGCCGGACCTGGCAGCTGAACCTCCAGGGTGAAGCCGCCGACCGGGCGGCCGTGACCGACATCTATCGGATCCACGTCCGCAACCGCGCCGGGCAAATGGTGCCGCTGCGCGCGTTCGCCGAAGTGCGGCCCGTCCTCGGACCCGAGACGGTGATCCGCTACAACAATCGGCGCAGCGTGACGATCAACGGGAGCCCGGCGCCCGGGGTGAGCTCCGGGGACGGCTTGGCCACCATGGAGGCCGTCTCGGTCCGCACCCTACCGGCAGGGTACGGGTTCGCTTGGACCGGTACGGCCCTTCAGGAGAAAGCGGCTGCCGGCCAGACGTTGGTCATCCTCGCCCTCTCGGTTCTGTTCGCCTACCTGTTCCTGGTCGCCCTCTACGAGAGCTGGACGATCCCGGTCCCGGTGCTGCTCGCGACGACCGTGGGGCTCGCGGGTGCCATGGTCGGCATCCTCGCAGCCGGGCTCGACAACAATGTCTACGCCCAGATCGGTATCGTCGTGCTGATCGCGCTCGCCGCCAAGAACGGCATCCTCATCGTCGAGTTCGCCAAGCTGCGGAGGGAGGAGGGCCTTTCGATCACCGAGGCGGCGGTGGCCGGGGCGCGCGAGCGCTTCCGGGCCGTCATGATGACGAGCTTCGCCTTCGTCGCCGGGCTGATCCCGCTCGTCGTCGCCCAGGGCGCGGCGATGCTCAGCCGGCGCGGCGTCGGCACCGCCGTGTTTGCGGGCATGATCGCCGCCTCCGTGTTCGGCGTCTTCTTCGTCCCCACGCTCTACGTGGTCTTCCAGTGGCTCCGCGAACGGATCCGTGGCGAGGCCGCCGCACGCCCGTTGCACGAGGCTTCCACCGCGCTCTGAGCCGCGCCCGCTTCCGCAGCGCAGCGGGTGGGGCTAAGACCAGTCGGCGGCACTCGACTGCCGAGCCGACCCGCCGCCGCGAGCGGGTGAGGAGGAGACCCTGGCCGACGCGCCTCCACGCTTCGTCCGTCTGCCGGATCACGGCCGCGCGAGCGTGCCGTTCACGATCGACGGGGTCCCGGTCACCGGCCTCGAGGGCGATACGCTCCTCTCGGCCATCCTCGCCGTCCGCCCCGACCTCGGGGCTCTGGCCCCCGATCCGAGGCGCCGCGCCGGCTTCTGTCTGATCGGCGCCTGTCAGGATTGTTGGATCCGTCTTTCGGGCGGTGGCAGGGTCCGGGCCTGCACCACACCCCTCGTGGCCGGGACGGCGGTGCTGCTCGAGGCCGACGGGGAGCGCTGGTGAGCGCCGGGCCGACGATCCTCGTGGTCGGTGCCGGGCCCGCGGGCATGGCCGCCGCGCGGGTGCTCGCCGAGGCGGGTCTTCGGCCGATGGTCCTCGACAAGGCCGCGCGGCCCGGCGGGCAGGTCTGGCGGGAACCGGTCGCGGGCGTTGAAGAGCCGTCCCTGCCCGGCCACGACCCGGGGCTCGCGCGCCGCCGCCGAACGGCCTTTCTCGAGCTCGCGCGCGACGGCCGGCTCGACTGGTATCCGTCGACCACGGTCGTCGACCTCACGCGGGACCGACTCTGGGCGCTCGGCGCCTCGGGCGCCGTGGATTCGACGGGCTTCGACCGGCTGCTCCTCTGTCCGGGTGCGATCGAACGGATTCTGCCCGTGCCGGGCTGGACCTTGCCCGGTGTCTACACCTTGGGAGGGGCCCAGACCGCCCTCAAGGCGCTCCGCTGCTTCGTGGGTCGGCGGATCGCCTTCGTCGGCACGGGGCCCCTCCTCTACCTCGCCGCCGCCCAGCACGTCGCCGCCGGTGCATCGGTCGTCGCGGTGGCCGACACGTCCCGCCTGCGGCACGCCATCGCCGCGCTGCCCGGACTCGCCGCCGACCGGTCGCGCCTCGCGCTCGGTGCCCGCTGCCTCGCGGCGCTGCGTCGGGCGGCCGTACCGATCCTTCGCGGCGTGCGGGCCTTCGCGGTCGAAGGGCAGGAACGGGTCGAGGGTCTCCGGATCGAAGCTCGCTCGGGACCCCGCAGGATCGTCTGCGATGCGGTGGCCTTCGGGTTCGGCCTCGTACCGCAACTCCAGCTGCTCGACCTGCTCGACATGCCCTTCCGTTTCGACCCGCACACGGGAACTTGGCTCGCCGAGACCGACACCGCCGGCCGCACGCCGCTCACCGGCGTGTACGTGGCGGGCGATGCCGGCCTCGTCCGCGGGGCCCGGGCCGCCGAGCTCGCCGGTGAGCGCGCGGCCCTGGCACTCCTCGAGGAT
The DNA here is from genome assembly GCA_036759485.1 of Geminicoccaceae bacterium. Lineage (GTDB taxonomy): Bacteria > Pseudomonadota > Alphaproteobacteria > Geminicoccales > Geminicoccaceae > JANXAZ01. Next base: position 28,569 of record DAIOUO010000002.1, read on the forward strand.
CTCGGCCGCCCGGTCGACGGCTCGCGGGTCGCGTGGCTCGGGCGAGAGCTCGAGAAGCACGGTCGTTTCGCTCGCGCCCTCGGCCGGGCATTCCCGTTTCTCGGCGCGCTCGAGGAGGCGATCGCCGACGAAACCGTGGTCTGCCGCTGCGAGGGCGTTCCGGCCGGCGCCCTGCGCGCCGCGGCGCTCGCGTTCGAGGTGGACGAGGTCAACCGCGCGAAGGCTCTGACCCGCTGCGGTATGGGGCGCTGTCAGGGCCGGCTCTGCGGGCCGAGTGCCGCGCGCATTCTGGCCCGTGCCCGCGGCCTCGATCCCGCTTCCGTGGGACGGCTGCGCTACCGCCCTGGCACTCGCCCGGCGCCGGACCCCGTGCGTGCTGGTCGAACGCGACCGCTGCGGTGGGCAGGCCTCCGGCGTGAACTACGGTGGCGTCCGACGCCAGGGGCGGGCGCTCGAGGAGTTGCCGCTCGCGGCCCGCGCTCGCCGGATGTGGGGGCGCCTCACTACCCTCGTCGGCCACGACAGCGAGTTTCGCCCGACCGGTCATCTCCGGCTCGCGCGCGACGAGGCGGAGCTCGCGGCACTCGAGCGATGGGCGGCGGAAGCGGCGCGGCTCGACGTGCGTTGCGAGATCCTCGGCCGGGACGCGCTCGCCTCCCGGTGGCCCTGGTTGGGCAGCGGCCTCGCGGGCGGCTCCCTCTGCGCCGACGATGGGCAGGCGAACCCGCGGCTCACCACCCCCCTCTTCGCGCGCGCCGCGCGCGAAGAGGGCGCGCACATTGTCGAGCGCAAGCCCGTGATCGCCCTCGAGCGCTCGAGCCGGGGCTTCCAGGTCGAGATCCAGGGGGGCCCCGAGATCCAGTCCAGGGTCTTGGTGAATGCGGCGGGCGCCTGGGGACCGGCGATCGCGGCCCTGCTCGGCGACGAGCTGCCCGGCGAGGTGATCGCACCCAACATGATGGTGAGCGAGCCGCTCGGCTACCGCATCGAGCCCAATCTGGGCATGGCGGGCCCGGGGATCTATCTGCGCCAGGTGCCCACCGGCTCCGTGATCTTCGGTGGTGGCAGAGGCGTGGCCGACCTCGCCGCCGCCCGGTGCCGACCACTCCTTTCCACCACGCTCGCGACCCTGGCCGAGGCCCGCCGGATCGTCCCTGCCCTCGCCTCGGCGACCATCATCCGCAGCTGGGCGGGCATCGAGGGCCGGATGCCGGACGATCGGCCGGTGATCGGGCCGAGCGCCCGCGTCCCGGGTCTCTTCCACGCCTTCGGCTTCTCGGGCCACGGCTTCATGCTCGCACCGGCCGTCGGTGCCGTCCTCGCCGAGCTGATCCTCGACGGGCACAGTGCCACGAGCCTCGCGGGCCTCGGGCCTGCGCGCTTCACGCAGCAGCCGGCGACCGTCGCCTGAAGGGGCCCCGCTACTCCGCCGCCGCCCGGCTCGCCACGAGTTCGGGCTCCCGGATGGCATCGTGGGCCGCCATCGCCGCGATGTTGAGGATGTCCGAGACCGTGGCGTTCATCGACACGATCTGCACCGGATGCGACAGGCCCTCCAACAACGGCCCGATCACCGTACCACCGCCGAGCTGCTGCAGGAGCTTGTAACTGATGTTGGCGCTGTGCAGCGCCGGCATGATGAGCACGTTCGCCGGTCCTTTGAGGCGGCAGAAGGGGTAGAGTGCCATCAGATCGGGGTCGAGGGCGACGTCCACGCCCATCTCGCCGTCGTACTCGAAATCGACCTGACGGCGGTCGAGCTCGAGGACGACCTCCCGGATCCGGGCGGCCTTCGACACCGGCGGATTGCCGAAGGTCGCGAAGGAGAGCAGCGCCACCCGCGGCGTGACACCCATTCGGCGGACCGCCCGCACGGTCTGGATCGCGATGTCGGCCAGCGTCTTGGCGTCGGGCAGCTCGTGCACGTTGGTGTCGGCGATGAACACGGTGCGCCCCTTGGCGACCATGATCGTGAGGCCGAACACCCGATGGCCCGGCTTCGGGTCGATCACCCGCAGCACGTCCTCGAGGACGTCGTGGTAGTTGCGGGTGAGGCCCGTGACCATCGCATCGGCATGGCCGTTCGCCACCATGCAGGCTGCGAACACGTTTCGATCCTGGTTCACGAGCCGCTGACAGTCGCGGAACAGCAGCCCGTTGCGCTGCTGCCGCCGGTAGAGGAACTCGGCGTAAGTGCGATTGTGCTCGGAAAGCCGTGCATTGTGGATCTCCACCCCGTCGAGCCTCTTGAGGCCCATGCTCTGGAGGGTGGCGGCGATCCGCTCTTCCCGACCGATCAGGATCGGGGTGCCGAGGTTCTGGTCCCGCCAGGCGAGAGCCGCGCTGATCGCCTTCTCCTCTTCGCCCTCGGCGAACACGACGCGCTTGGGCTGGGCGCGCACCCGGTCGATGACGAGCTGCATCCGCGAAGCCGTCGGATCGAGGCGGCTGCGCAGCTGTGCCCGGTAGCGGTCGAGGTCGAGGATCGGCCGACGCGCCACGCCGCTCTCCATGGCGGCCTTGGCCACAGCCGTCGGCACGTGGGTGATCAGGCGGGGATCGAAGGGGGTGGGGATGAAGTAGTCGGGCCCGTAGCGGAGCCGCCGGCCGCGATAGGCCGCCGTCACCTCGTCCGGCACGTCCTCGCGGGCGAGAGCGGCGATGGCGTAGGCCGCCGCGATCTTCATCGAATCGTTGATGGTGGAGGCGCGGACGTCGAGCGCTCCCCGGAAGATGTAAGGGAATCCCAGCACATTGTTGATCTGGTTCGGATAATCGCTCCGACCCGTGGCGATGATCACGTCCTTGCGGACCTCGCGGGCCTCCTCGGGGGTGATCTCGGGGTCGGGGTTGGCCATCGCGAAGACGATGGGGTTCTTGGCCATCGAGGCGAGCATGGCCGGGCTGAAGGCCCCTTTGGCGGAAAGGCCGAAGGCCACGTCGGCACCGCGCATGGCATCCGCGAGCGTGCGCGCGTCGGTGTCGACCGCGTGCGCGGACTTCCACTGGTTCATGCCGGTCTCCCGGCCGCGGTAGACCACGCCCTGAGTGTCGCACAGGATCACGTGATCGTGCGGCACGCCCATCGCCTTGATGAGCTCGGCGCAAGCGATGCCGGCGGCACCCGCGCCGTTGATGACGATCCGCACCTCCCGCAGCGAGCGACCGGTCAGATCCAAGGCGTTGATCAGCCCGGCCGCGGCGATGATCGCCGTGCCGTGCTGGTCGTCGTGGAAGACCGGGATGTCCATGAGCTCCCGCAGGCGCTGCTCGATGATGAAGCACTCGGGAGCCTTGATGTCCTCGAGGTTGATGCCACCGAAGGTCGGACCGAGCAGGCTCACGCACTGGACGAACGCGTCGACGTCGCGCGTGTCGACCTCGAGGTCGATGCTGTCGATGTCGGCGAACCGTTTGAAGAGGACGGCCTTGCCCTCCATGACGGGCTTGCTCGCGAGCGCGCCGAGATTGCCCAGACCCAGGACCGCCGTGCCGTTGGAGATGACCGCGACGAGATTGCCCTTCGCCGTGTAGTCGTAGGCCCTGGCCGGGTCCTTGGCGATCACGAGGCAGGGCGCGGCGACACCCGGCGAGTAGACCAGGGAGAGATCGCGCTGTGTGGCGAGGGGTTTGGTAGGCGAGATCTCGATCTTCCCCGGCCGCCCCTTGGCGTGCACCTCGAGCGCCTCCTCCGAGGTGACCGGTCCGCCGGCGTTCCGTGATCCCTCGTCCCAAGCGCTCATGAGCCCATCCCCCGTCACCCTGCGATCCCTGTCGAGGAGCGCCACCCGATTGTCGCCGCGACCGCCGGTCGCGGCAAGCGCAGGGCCTTGCAGCCGGACCGGTTCGCGCCACGTCTAGGGCGACACTCGGGTCGGGGTGCTGTCATGAACCTGGTCAAGACCGGGCTCCTCCTCGCGGCGATGACCGCGCTGTTCCTGGCCGCCGGCTTCCTGATCGGCGGCGAGAGCGGCCTTTCGATCGCGTTCCTGTTCGCTCTCGGGATGAACGCCTTCGCCTGGTGGAACTCCGACAAGATGGTCCTGCGGCTGCACGACGCGCAGGCCGTGAGCCGTGCCACGGCACCCGAGCTCTGGGATCTGGTCGCCGAACTCGCTCGCCGGGCCGATCTGCCGATGCCTGCGCTCTACGTCATCCACAGCGACCAGCCGAACGCTTTCGCCACGGGCCGCGACCCGCAGCATTCGGCCGTGGCCGTCACCACCGGCATCCTCGAGACCCTGCCGCCCGAGGAGCTCGCGGGCGTGATCGCGCACGAGCTCGCCCACATCAAGAACCGCGACACGCTCATCATGACGGTGGCGGCGACGATCGCCGGCGCGATCGGCATGCTCGCCAATTTCGGCTTCCTCTTCGCGGGCTCGCGCGATTCCGAGAACCGCCATCCACTCGGCGCGGTGGGTGCCCTTCTCGTGATGATCCTGGCCCCGCTCGCGGCGACCCTCGTCCAACTCGCCATATCCCGCACGCGCGAATACGCCGCCGATCGCCTGGGTGCGGAGATCTGCGGCCAGCCGCTCTGGCTCGCCCGCGCGTTGCAGCGGATCGAGGCCCTGGCCGAGGGCCGCATCATGCCGTCGGCGGAGCATAATCCGGCCACCGCCCACCTCTTCATCGTCAACCCGCTCCGGATGGGCGGTGTCGACAATCTCTTCCGCACCCATCCGCCGACCGAGAGCCGTGTGGCGGCCCTGCTCGAGCTCGCGCGCGAAATGGGCTCCGGGCCCGGTCTGCAGCCGCCGCAGCCGCGGAGGCCCGTGGCGCCCACCCGCCGCGGCGGCAGCGTGCCCGAGAGCGGAACCGGTCGCAGCGCCTGGCACCGCAATCCCTGGAACCGCTGATCCCCGCCGACCCGCGTCCCCACCCGGCCGCACGGAGGGAGCCTCGCGGGCTCGCCCCGATCGACCTCAGGTCACCGTGTAGGCCGCGTATTTCGGCAAGAGCCGCTTGGGCTTTTTGAGCGCGTCGCGGCGGAACGGCTCGCCGAGCTCTTGGGTGAGCATCAACTCGAGGACGGTCGGGCGGCCCGAGGCGAGGGCGGCGCGCAACGCATCGCCGACCTGGTCCGGGTGGTCGACCGTCACCCCGTCCGCGCCCATGGCGCGGGCGACCGCGGCGAAGCTCGGATTCTCCAGGTTGGTCCCCAGATAGCGGTCGGCGTAGTAATCGATCTGGTTCTTCTTCTCGGCGCCCCATTGACCGTTGTTGAAGACCACCGCGACCACCGCGATCTTTTCGCGCACGCAGGTGAGCACCTCGTTGAGACTCATGCCCCAGGCCCCGTCGCCGACATAGGCCACGGCCGGCCGGTTCGGTTTCGCGACCTTGGCGCCCATCGCCGTCGGGAAGGCGTAGCCGCAGTTGCCGAAGCTCATCGCGGCGAAAAAGGAGGGTGCCTCGTCGAACTCGAGGTAGCTGTTGGCGACCGAGCAGACATTGCCGATGTCGGTCGTGACCATGCTGCCTTTCGGTAGCGCGCGGGCGAGCTCCCGAAGCGCCCGCCGCGGGGCGATCGGCGAGCCCGACGCGGAGGAGATGCCCTCGAGCTCCTGGGCCCAGGCCCGCTTCTGCCGCTCCACCTCGGCGAGCCGCTCGGCGGCATTTGCCCGCGAAGCGATCGTGACATTGCTCTGCTCCAGTCGCCGCAGGATCTCGCGAGCGGCGCCTCTGGCATCGCCGTGCACCACTACGTCGACGTTCTTGACCAGCCCGAGCACCCGATGATCGGCGTCGACCTGGATGATCTTGGCTCCCTTGGGCCAGTACTCGATGCCGTATTGCGGCAGGGTCCCGAACGGTCCGAGCCGCGAGCCCAGGACGAGCACGACATCGGCCTGGGCGAGGATGCGCATGGCCGCTTTCGAGCCCTGGTAGCCGAGAGGCCCGCAGGCCAGCCGGTGCGAGGCCGGGAAGGCGTCGTTGTGCAGGTAGGAGCAGACGACCGGGGCCTCGAGATGCTCGGCGAGGGCCACGGCTTCCCGCTGACCGTCCGACATGATCACCCCGCCGCCCGCGAGGATCACCGGGAACCGCGCGGCCGCGAGCAGGGCGGCGGCCTCGTCCAGGCTCTCGGGCGAGCCCGCGGCCCGGCGCACGACGACCGGCGTCGGGATCGTGTAGTCGAACTCGCCGTAGAAATAGTCGCGCGGAATGTTCACCTGTGTCGGCCCGCGCTCGAGGAGTGCCAGCTGGAAGGCCCGATGGGTGAGCTCGGCGATCCGCTCCGGGCGGTTCACGTGCGCCTGGTAGCGCGTGATCTTGGAGAAGATCGGGAGCTGCTCGGTCTCCTGGAAACCGCCGAGACCGATCGTCATCGAGCCCGTCTCGGGCGTGATCGCGACCACCGGGCTGTGCGCCCAATAGGCGGCGGCGATCGCGGTCACGAAGTTCGTGATCCCGGGCCCGTTCTGGGCGATGCAGACCCCGTGCCGGCCGGATGCCCTGCTGTAGCCGTCGGCCATGTGGGCCGCGTTCTGCTCGTGGGCGACCGACCAGAAGCGGATCCCGGCGGCCGGGAAGATGTCGAGGGCGTCCATGTAGGCGGAGCCCACGATCCCGAACACGTCGGTCACGCCGTGCGCCACCAGGGTCTCGACGAACGCTTCGGACGGCGACATCCGGGTCATCGCTGAGCCTCCCCTCTCCCGACGTCTCGGGCTTGGCACGACCGCGGCCGTTCGCCAAGAGGCCCGTCGACCCGCCGGGGGAGCGGCCGACCGGCTCGTCAGCCGGGCGAGAGGACGGCATGCTCGGGCCCGCGATCACCCGGGGAGGAGAAGGCTCGTGCGACCGCTGTTCATCGACTGCCCGCCCTTCTTGAAGGAGCTCTACGAGGAGGGTCTCTCCGGCATCGTCCCCGATCTCGAGGTCCATGTCGGCGATCCGGTCGGCGACGAGCTCGTCACCCTCTGCGCCGGTCGCAGCCACATCCTGAACGATCACAGCCGCTTCACGGCCGCCATCCTGGAGCGGTGCCGGGACCTCCGCTGCATCGTGTTCCTCGGCACGGGCGCCGGGAGCTTCATCGACCTGGAGGCGGCCGAGCGGCTGGGCATCACCGTCCGCAGCTACAAGGGCTACGGCGATCGCAGCGTCGCCGAGCACGCTTTCGCGCTCATGCTGGCGGCCGCCCATCGCGTGGCCGAGATGGATCGCGACGTCCGCGCCGGCCGCTTCGAGCCCAAGAACAGTATCGAGCTCTTGGGCAAGACCGTGGGTGTCGTGGGCACGGGCGGCATCGGTCGCCAAATGATCCGCATGTGCGCCGGCATCGGCATGAAGGTGCTCGCCTGGAACCGATCGGGCGTGCCGGCCGATCTGCCTTGCGAGGCGGTCGAGCTCGACGAGCTCCTGCGCCGCGCGGATGTGGTGTCGCTCCACCTCGTGCTCAACGAGGGTACCCGAGGCCTGTTGAGCCGCGAGAAGCTCGCTCTGATGAAGCCGGGGGCGATCTTCGTGAACACGGCACGCGGCGCGATCGTCGACGAGGCCGCTCTGATCGAGGCCCTGCGCGAGGGGCGGATCGGCCACGCCGCGCTCGACGTCTTCACCGAGGAACCCCTGCCCGCCGACAGCCCCTTGCGCGGCCTCGCCAACGTGACACTGACCCCGCACGCGGGCTTCATGACCCGCGAGGCCTCGATCAATCTCCTGCGGATGGCGCTCGAGATCCTCCGCGGGGAACTCGCGCGCGGCTGAAGAGGGGGTTCGCGAAGGATCGGCCGGGGATCGGTCGCGAGACGGTCATCGACCGGCTCTGGTCCCGCCCCCGACGACGACAGGGAGCGGAGGCACCATGCGCGGGATCGTTTCGTGTCTGCCCCGCGGCCTGCTGCTCGGGACGACGTTCGCGGGTTCGGTCGCCGCGGCCGAGGCGGTGAGGCGACGTTGGTCGCTCACGCCGTTCCGCCGGCGGCGAGCGTTCTTCCGCCCTCTAGCGAGACGGGGCCGGCCTTCGTCGTGTCGGGCCGGTTCGCGGCCCTGCTCAACCGGTGGGTCGGCGAGATCGCGGCGGTGGAGGGCGAATCCTGCCTCGACGGTCGGCCGACCGGCATCGCCCTGCCGTTCGTCGGGCAGCCGGTGCAGGGATTTTCCGGTATCGAAACCTCGGCACGCGACCGCTGTCGCCTGCTGATCGACAACGGCTTCGGCAGCGAGGCCAACTCGGCCGATGCGCTGCTCTCGTTCCACGGGGTCGCGATCGACTGGCGGAGCGGTCGAGTACCGCTCGCGACAAGGTGAGCCCCTTTCGTATCGTGAACCAGTTCACCCGGGAACGGAACGGTATGTGACCGGCGCCGACCTCGACGTCGAACCGATCCGGACCGAGGGCGATTCGCATCGGATCGGCGCAGAGTTCGGACCCTGTCCGATCGTGGCCGATCGCAACGGCGAGGTGGTAGCCTTCTTCGCGACCGAACTCGACGGCAGAGTGGTTCGCTCGCCCGACCACCATGCCATCGGCACGCCCGCGACCCCGGGTCCGGTCCGTTTCGAAACACTGCGTTCTCGCGGCTTCGAGGGCATGGCCGCCTGTCCGGAGGGTCGGTTCCTCTACGCCCTGCTCGGGGCGTCCATTTCGAGCATCCGCCGGCGGTCCAGACGGTGAACGGGAAAGAGGTGCTCCGGATCCTCGAGTTCGACATCCGCGCACGAAAGCTGACCGGAAAGAGCTGGAAGTCCGTCCTCGAAGTCGCCTGCGACACTATCGGCGACGTCGACACGATCGACGCCACGCGAGCCCTCGTCATCGAACGTGGCGACGTCGAAGGCGATCCGCGGCTCTTCTACGAGCCGGAGCGGAAGTCGGGACGCTTCCCGAAGATCGCCGAGTTCGAGCGTGTCTACCTGATCGATAGGGCGCAGGCGAACGGCAGAGGACTCGTCGAGAAGTTCGCCCAGGTGGATCTGCTCGATATCGCCGATACCGAAGGGATCGCCGAGGCGGGTACGATCGGCGGCTGCTTCACCTTCCCGTTCGTGACGATCGAGAAGGTGGAGGTGGCGGTCGAACGGCACATCCTCCTCGCGGACGACGCCAACCCGCCCTTCTCGGCCGGCCGCCTGCCGAACAGGCGAGGCGCCAGCGAATTCGTCTCGCTCGACGTCGACGACTTTCTCGGCCGTCGCCGAACCCGGGACGGCAGAAAACTTCGGGGCACGGTCCACCGCGCCCTCTTCCTCAGACCGCCGCCGGGCGTCCTTCGAGCGCCTCGATCTCGGATTCGGCCTCGAGCCAGCGGGCCTCCGCCGCGGCGATCCGCTCGGCGAGCTCGGCGAGCTCCCGGCGGCGGGCGGCGACCAGGGCGCCGTCGCGATAGATCCGCTCGCCGGCGAGCTCCTCTTCGATCGCCAGGCGGCGGGCGTGCAGCTTCTCGAGCTCGCGCTCGGCCTCGCGCGCCCGCTGCCGAAGGGGTGCGAGCCGGCTGCGCCGCTCGGCCGCTCCGCGCCGGCCGCCGGTATCGTGGGGAGCCGCCGAGGGCTCGTGCTGCCGCGGCTCGGCCGAAGTTTCGAGCAAGAGGCGGCGATAATCTTCGACGTCGCCGTCGAAGGGGCGGACCCGACCGTCGGCCACGAGCCAGAGGCGATCGGCGGTCGCCTCGATCAGGTGGCGGTCGTGGCTGACCAGGATCACGGCGCCCTCGAACGCGTTGATCGCCTCGACCAGGGCCGCACGCGAATCGATGTCGAGGTGATTGGTCGGCTCGTCGAGAATCAGGAGGTTGGGGGGCTCGAGGCAGACGAGGGCGAGCGCCAGACGCGTGCGCTCGCCCCCCGAGAGATGACGGGCCGGCGTCGTCGCCCGCTCTTGGACGAGACCGAAGCGCGCGAGCCGCTCGCGGAGGCTCTGCTCGCTCTCCCGGGGCAGATGCCGGGAGAGGTGTTCGAGCGCGGTCGCTTCGGGGTCGAGCTCCTCGATCTGATGCTGGGCGAAGAACCCGACGACCAGGCCGCGGGCCCGGGTGACCGTGCCGGCCATGGGCTCGAGCCGGCCCGCCAAGAGCTTGGCGAAGGTGGACTTGCCGTTGCCGTTGGCGCCGAGCAGCGCGATCCGGTCGTCGGGATCGATCCGCAGATCGAGCCGGTCCAGTACGACGGTCGAGCCGTAGCCGACCCGAGCGCCCTCGAGCGTGATCAAGGGTGGTGCGGGAATGCGGCCCGCGGGCAGGTCGAAATGGACTTCGGGCTCGACCAGCGCCTGAGCCACCGGCTCCATGCGGGCCAGCATCTTGAGCCGGCTCTGGGCCTGGCGGGCCTTGCTCGCCTTGTAGCGGAACCGCTCGACGAACGCTCGGATCCGCGCCCGCTCGGCCTCCTGGCGGGCGCGCAGCTTGGCGTCGCGCTCGAGCTTGGCTGCCCGCTGGCGCTCGAACGCGTCGTAGTTGCCGGCGTAGACGGTGAGATGCCCGTTCTCGAGGTGGCACACGCGTTCGGCGACGCCGTTCAAGAGGTCGCGGTCGTGACTGACCAGGAGGAGCGTGCGGGGATAGGTGCGGAGATAGGACTCGAGCCACAGCGCCGCCTCGAGGTCGAGATGGTTGGTCGGCTCGTCGAGCAGCAGAAGGTCCGGCTCGACGAACAGCACGCCCGCGAGGGCGACCCGCATCCGCCACCCGCCCGAGAAGCTGTCGAGCGGGCGAGAGCGGGCGGCCTCGTCGAAGCCCAGACCCTCGAGGATCCGGGCAGCGCGGGCCGGTGCCGCGCTCGCGCCGATCGTCCGCAGGCGCTCCTCGATCTCGACCAGCCGGTCGGCCGCGGCGCGCTCGCGTTCGGCGAGGAGTGCCGTGCGCTCGCGGTCGGTGGCGAGCACCGCCTCGAGCGGGGTGAGCAGGCCGCCGGGAGCCTCCTGCGCCACCGTGCCCACACGCACACCCGAGCGCAGGCGGACGGTGCCGGCATCGGGTTGCAGCTCGCCCGCGATCAGCCGCAACAGGCTGGTCTTGCCCGTGCCGTTGCGGCCCACGAGCGCCATCCGCGCGCCGGCCGGAAGGTGCAGCGATGCCCCCTCGAGCAGCGGCCGGCCGGCGATCCGCAACGTCACGTCGACGAGATCGAGCATCGCTCGTCCGGCGCTCCGCTACCGTCCGGCCTCGGGGAGTCGGAGCCGGTCGAGGAGATCGTGCGCCCGCAGCGTCGCGGCACCGGCCGTCGCCAAGAGGGGCGGTAGCGCCAGCCATTCGAGCGTCCAGGCGGCTCCCGACCGCTCGTTCTCGTGCACCATCGCCTGGTGGACGGCGGCCGCGAGGCTCGCTGCGTAGCGGGCCAGCGCCACGAGGACCTCGGCTGGCACGGGGTTGACCTTGTGCGGCATCGCCGACG
>DAIOUO010000003.1:0-38459 GCA_036759485.1 Geminicoccaceae bacterium
CCCTTTGCCGCCCGTGCCCCCCGCCCCCTCGCGCTCCGCCAATCTGCGCGCCACGGCCCTGATCCTGGCCTCCTCGCTGCTCTTCTCCCTCGGCGACACGATCGTGAAGGCGCTCGCCCAGAGCTTTCCCGTGGGCCAGATCGTCCTCCTCCGCTCGCTCGCCTGCCTCGCGCTCCTCGCCCTCCTGCGCCGGCCGGGCGAGCCCTGGATCCCTTCGGGCCTCCTCCATCCCGTGCTGCTCGCCCGCTCGGCCTTCGAGATCGGTGTGACGGCCGCTTTCTTCGGCGCGCTCGCCCTCATGCCGCTCGGCGATGCGGTGGCGATCATGTTCACCGCCCCGATCCTCCTCACGGCCCTCGCCGTGCCGCTCCTGGGCGAGCGGGTGGGCTGGCGGCGCTGGACCGCCGTGCTCGTGGGCTTCGCAGGCGTGCTCGTCGTCATCCGGCCGGGCGGGGCGGGTCACGGCTGGGTGGCGGTCCTGCCGCTCCTCGCCGCCTGCTGCATCGCCGGCCGCGACATCCTGGTCCGCCGCCTCCCGGCCGGGCTCGACAATCGCGCCGTCGTGCTCGCCACCACCCTCGCACTTCTCCTCTACGGTGCATTCGCCTCGCTCCTCGCCTGGCGGCCGCCGACCGCGTGGCTCCTGCTCGGCGCCTCGGCCGGGGCCGTCACGGTCACGCTCGCCTTCCTCGCCTACGTCGAGGCCACCCGCACGGCCGAGGTCTCCTATCTGCAGCCCTTCAAATACGGCGCGATCCCGCTCTCCTACCTCTGGGGCTTCCTCGCTTTCGGCGACCTGCCGGACGCCACGGCCCTCCTCGGGGTGGTTCTGATCGTGGCCTCGGGCCTCTTCATCTGGTGGCGCGAGCGGGCACTCGCCCGGGCCGCGGCGGTGGTCGGATGAGCCAGGCCCGCCGCAACCTCGAAGGAGCGCTCGTCATGGCCGGCGCCATGACCGCCTTCACCGTCAACGACACCTTCGTGAAGCTCCTCGCCGAGACCTTGCCGATCGGCCAGATCATGACGCTCAGGGGCCTCGCCGTCCTGCCCCTGCTCCTCCTCCTCCTGCGCGCGCAGGCCGGCCGGCTCGCCCTGCACGCCTGCCTCGAGCCCCGGGTACTCGCCCGGGCCGCGGCCGAGACGGTGACGAGCTGGCTCTTCCTCGCCTCGATCGCCGCCCTGCCGCTCGCCGATGCGATGGTGCTGTTCTTCTCCGCCCCCATCCTTCTGACCGTGGCGGCGGCGCTCTTCCTGAAAGAGCCGGTCGGCTGGCGACGCTGGACCGCCGTCCTCGTGGGATTTCTGGGCGTGGCACTGGCGGCGGCCCCGGCCGGAGCCTGGAGCCCCGCCGTCTTCCTGCCGCTCGCCGCGGCCGCCACGAGCGTGCTGCGCGACCTCGTCACCCGCCGGATCCCGCCCACCGTGCCGACCGCCGCGGTCTCGATCGCGACCACGGTCCTGGTGGCGCTGAGCGGCCTCTTGAGCCTGCCCCTGGGCTGGCCCGCCCCCGATGCCGGCGCGATCGGCCTCCTGGGCCTCTGCGCCTTGCTCCTGGCGGCTGGCTATCAGGGCTTCGTCCACGCCGTGCGCACGGCCGAGCTCTCGGTCGTCTCGCCGATCCGCTACGTCTCGGTACCGATCGCCATGTTCACGGGCTGGCTCTTCTGGAGCCATCTGCCGGACGCCCGCATGCTCGCGGGCGCGCTGCTGATCGTGGGCTCGGGCCTCTTCATCCTCTGGCGCGCCCGGCGGGTCGCCGCCGCCGAGGGCCGGGACTGAGGACTCAAGCCGACAGGATCAGGGCGTCGAGGTCGAACGTCCCGTCGGCGAACCGGATCCGCTCGACGCCCGTCACCCTGTCGACCCCTTCCTCCCCGAAGAGATCCCGGATCGCGAGCCCGCGGTCGCCGACCGCGATCGCGTAGTTCGGGCGCGGCCCGGAGAGCCAGAGCGTGTCGATGCCGGCGCCACCGTCGACCCGGTCGGCGCCGGGCCCGGGCCGCAGCAGGTCGTCGCCGCCCCGACCGGCCAGACGATCGCGGCCGACCCCGCCCCAGATCGTGTTGACGGCCGCGTTGCCGAGCAGGAGATCCTTGCCGGCCCCGCCGATCAGGGTCTCGATCACGGTGTCGGGCGCGATGCGGACCGGCGCGCCGCCGATCCACGACACCGCCCCCGGCTCGAGGTCGACCCGCATACCGCGGCTCGTGGCCGAGCCGTCGAGCGTGTCGAGACCGACCGTGTCGACCAGCACCCGATCGGTGGCGAAGCGCGCGTGATCGTCGGTGAACACCCAGCGATCGTCCGCCGTGGGAGCGGGGCCGAAGAGCCGCAGGGTCGCACCCGTGACCCGCCCGGCGTCGCCGGGTGCGAGGTCCTCGAGCCGCAGTACCCAGGTGCCGGCCGTTTCCTCGCCCCAGTGCCGGGTGCTGCCGAACCGCCAGGTCGGGGTCAACACGACGCCGAACCCGCCCGCGGGGTCGGTCGGCGGCCGGTCGAGCAGAACGCTCTCGACCCCCGACGGCGAGATCAGGGTGATCCGCAGATCGCCCAGGAACTCGTGGGCGAAGGTGAGGTCGAGCTCGACGTCCTGCACCCGCTCGAGTCGGCCGGCCCCGACCTCGAAGCGCAGCTCGACCGGCGAGCCCTTCTCGAGGAACCCGTCGCCCGAACGCACACCCGTCACCGACTGGAGCACGAGGTTCGCCTCGCTCTGGGCCGGACGCCCGCCCAAGAGCCAGGTCTCGGCCATCCGGACCGCGGCCGGGGCATCGATCAGGCCGGCCCCGACATCGTCGTTGCTGGCGAGCGCGCCGCCGTTCCAGAGGCTCCCCGCACCTCGCTCGTACGCCGCGGGCGTGTCGATCCGGCGCGCCGAGAGCGCGAGGATCTCCTTGACGTCCCGGTAGCCGAGCCGCGGCTCGACCTCGAGCATCAGCGCCACGACCCCGCTCGCCACGGGTGTGGCGGCCGAAGTGCCGCCGAAGCCACGGGTGTGGTCGGGATCGGGAAGATCGCCGCCCGTGCCGTCGTTGTAGCCCTGGGCGCCCGGGCGATCGGTCGTCAGGTTCGCCGCGGGTGCGGCGACCAGGATCGAAGCGCCCGGCGAGCTGTAGCCCGCGACCTCGCCCGACCGGTCGGTGGCGGCGACCGTGATCGTCGCATGGTGGTTGGTGAGATTGGAGAAATTCGGGTCGAGCCGCTCTTCACGCTCGTTGCCGCCGGCGAACAGGAAGACGGTGCCGAGCCCGCTGCGCCCGGTCCGCACGGCGGCGTCGAGCGCGTCGAACATCGGCGCCCAGCTGCGGTCGTGGATCGCGTAGAGGCCGGTCGAATCGCCCCAGCTGTTGTTGGCGATGTCGGCCGCTGCGGCGCGCGCGAAGGCTCGCGCATAGTCCGCCGGACGCTCCGGCAAGAGACCGGCCTCGATTTCGGCGAACGGCATCCGGATCGACAGGAGCGTCGCTCGCGGCGCCACGCCGCGTCCGCCGATCGCGTTGTCGGCGCGGGCCGCGGCGATACCGGCGACCGCCGTGCCGTGCATGTCGCCGTCCGGGCCGTCGAGCCGCGGTCGCCCGTCCTCGGCCCCCGTGGCGATGTCGAGATCGCGGGCCCAGTCGTAAGCCGAGCCGAGGTCGGGATGGCTCGGATCGACCCCGTCGTCGAGGATCGCGATCGTGACACCGCGCCCCGTCGCGGCGGTCGACAGTCGCTCGACGCCGATCGCGCGGAGGTGCCACTGCCCCGCGACGAGGGGATCGTCGGAAAGGCGCGACTTCGGCATCATCGCTCCGGGCGGTGGATCCGCCCGAGCGATCGCCGGCCGGGCATCGGGCGTCAACCACCGACTGGCGCCGGATCGCCCTTCACGCCAGGAGGAACCGTCCCGTGACCGCCGATCTCGTGATCCGTCGCGCCAATCTGCCGGACGGCCGGACCGGCCAGGACCTTTTGATCCACGGCGGCCGGATCGTCGAGGTCCGACCGGCGATCGAGGCCGCCGCCCGCGAGGAGATCGACGCCACGGGCCTGCTCGTGAGCCCGCCTTTCGTGGACGCCCATTTCCACCTCGATTCGGTCCTCGCGCTCGGCCGGCCACGGCTCAACGAGAGCGGCACCCTGCTCGAGGGGATCCGCATCTGGGGCGAGCTCCGGGCGACCTTGACCCACGAGGAAGTGCTCGAGCGTGCGCTCGCCTATTGCGATCTCGCCGTGGCCCAGGGCATCGGCGCCATCCGGAGCCACGTCGACGTCACCGACGACCGGCTCGTGGGCGTCGGCGCCCTGCTCGAGCTCGAGCGCCGGGTGGCGCCCTGGCTCACCGTCCAGCTCGTGGCCTTCCCCCAGGACGGCCTCTACCGCTGCCCGCGCGGTTTGCCCAACCTGTTGCGCGCCCTCGAGCTCGGCGTCGAGGTGGTGGGCGGCATCCCGCACCACGAGCGGACCATGGAGGAGGGCCGCCGCTCGGTGGTCGAGCTCTGCACCATCGCCGCCGAGCGTGGCCTGCGGGTCGACCTGCATTGCGACGAGACCGACGATCCGGCCTCGCGCCACATCGAGACGCTGGTCGCCGAAACGCAGCGGCTCGGCCTCGCCGGCCGGGTGGCCGGCTCGCACCTCACCTCCATGCACGGCATGGACAATTATTACGTGAGCAAGCTCCTGCCGCTGATGGCCGAGGCGGGCGTGGCGGCGATCCCGAACCCGCTGATCAATGTCTGGCTGCAGGGCCGCCACGACGCCTATCCCAAGCGCCGAGGCCTCGCCCGCGTGGCGGAGATGTGGGCGCACGGCATCCCGGTCGCCTTCGGCCACGATTGTGTGATGGACCCCTGGTACCCGCTCGGATCGGCGGACATGCTCGAGGTCGCCAAGATGGCGATCCATGTCGGCCAGCTCACCAGCCGCGTGGCGATGCGCGCCGCCTTCGAGGCGATCACCACCGTGCCGGCCGCGATCCTCGGCCTCGAAGGCTACGGGCTCGAGCCCGGCTGCCGGGCCGATCTCGTGCTGCTCGAGGCGGCCGACCCGATCGAGGCGATCCGGCTCCAGGCGGCCCGCCTCCTCGTGCTGCGCGGCGGTCGGGTGGTGGCGCGCGGTACCTCGCGACGGGCCGCCCTCGACCTTCCCGGCCGGCCGCGCACCGTCGACCCGGCACGTCTCGGGCCGGGCTGAAGCCGCACCCCCTCCTGCGGCGAGTTGCCGCAGGCGGAGGTGCTCGCGCCTCGCGTTCAGGAGCTTCGCGGCGTTCCTGCGTCGCGCGGCGGCCACGCCGGCCGGGTCCGCCGTGGTGCCGGGCGCGTGAAAGTCCTTGGCGAAGATCGGCAGATATGCAAAAGACCACGGTCGGCGCCCGTTGTCGCCGAACAACCAGAACATCACGCGCGCGATCTCTAGGACGATGCTGCCGTTCAACCGGACCGATCTGGAACGCCTCTTCCCGAGCACGATCTGGAAGAAGGCCGAGGACCTCGTCGCCAATGGCGCGGTGCTGGAGGTGGAGGTCGAGCGCGACGGGCGCTCGGTCACCGGCCGCATCAAGGGCGAGCGAAGAGCCCCCTTCCTCACCCGTGTGAAAATCGCCAACGGCCGGGGCGGGCGGGTCAAGATCACCTCGACCTGCACCTGCCTCGTCTATTCCGAGTGCGAACACGCCGCCGCCACTCTTCTCGGCGTGCTCGACAAGACCGCCGCCCCCTCCCCGGACGACGTGGTCGGCTCGATCGACCAGGAGGTCGAGGCCTGGATCGGCGCGGTCAACGCCGCCGCCCGCCAGCCCGGCACCAACGGCCACGCCGAGGGCAGCGAGTGCATCCTCTATCTCCTGGAACCCGCCCAGCGCGCCTGGCGGGACCAGGGGATGGCCCAGCCGATCATGGTCGTGACCATGCGCGCCCGCCAGCTCGCGGGCGGCGCTTACGGGCGCGAGCAGCCGGTCGCCATCGCCAACCTGGTCGCCGAGGAAGCGCCCTCCTTCGTCGGCCTCGAGGACCAGATCATCGGTCGGCTGCTCGGCGGCGTCCCGAGCAACACCCGCCGCCTGGGGGCCGCCGCCGACGGCGAGACCCTGCGCCGCATCCTCGAGACCGGCCGCTGCCATTGGCGCAACGGGCAGGGCCTGCCGCTGCGCTACGCGCCGCCGCGCAAGGGCCGCTTCTACTGGCGGTTCGACGCCGAGGGTCAGCAGCGCTGCTTCTGCGAGCTCGAGGGGGGTGGCGAGGACGTGATCATCGTCGCCCTCGGCCAGCCCTGGTACATCGACGTCAAGGCCCGCGAAGTGGGGCCGGTCGAGACCGTGGTGCCGGAGCGGGTCGCTACGCTGCTTCTGCGCGCGCCGGCGATCCCGGCCACCGTCGCCACCCTGGTCCGCCAGAAGCTGCAGCCCGCGGCCGAAGTCCTGCCCCTGCCCGAGCCCCTCAAGAAGCGGGAGCAGATGCAGGTGGCGCCCAAGCCCTGCATCCACCTGCACTGCCCGCGCGTGCTCGTGAGCCGCGGCATCGGCTGGGACCGCCGCGAAGAGGAGGTCGACCTGCCGCTCGCCCGGGTCACCTTCGACTATGCCGGCTGCGAGGTCGGCTGGCAGGACGGTCGGACCGAGCTCAACCACGTGGTCGACAACCGCCTGCTCGTGATGCCGCGCGACGCGGTCGCCGAGGTCCAGTTCATCGAGCGGCTGAACGCCCTCGGCCTGCAACCGCTGGGCCCGACCGGGCTCGGCCGCTTCGCACCCGAGAGCTGTCGTCAGGACTTCACCTTCGAGGAGGACGAGGAGGACGACGACGTCTCGATGCGGTGGGTCGAGTTCAACCACAAAGAGCTGCCGCGCCTGCAGACCGAAGGCTGGCGGGTGAGCTTCGCCGAGAACTATCCCTACCGCGTCGTCCAGGCCGAGGAGGATTGGCGGGTCGAGGTCACCGACACCGGCATCGACTGGTTCGACCTCGACATCGGCATTCGCGTCGGCGAGGAGCGGATCTCGCTCCTGCCCGTCCTGCTCGACCTCTTCCGCCGCGCTCCCGAGGAGCTCGGCGCGGGCTCGCTCGACGAGTTCGGCGACGATCCGGTCTACGGCGCCCTGCCCGACGGCCGGCTCGTGCCGATCCCCGCCTCGCGGCTCAAGGCCGTGCTCGACGCCCTGCACGAGCTCTTCGCCGGTGGCCGCATCAAGGAAGGCGAGCCGCTGCGGCTCTCGCGCGCGGAGGCGACCCGGCTCGTCGCCCTCGAGAGCGCGCTTCCGCCAGGCCAGCTCCGCTTCGAGGGCGGCGAGCAGCTCCGCGCCATGGCCAAGCGCCTGGTCGAGAGCGGCGGGGTGCCCATGGTGCCGCAGCCGGCGGCGCTCAAGGCCCAGTTGCGGCCCTACCAGCAGCAGGGCCTCTCCTGGTTGCAGTTCCTCTCGAGCGTCGGGCTCTCGGGCGTGCTCGCCGACGACATGGGCCTCGGCAAGACGCTCCAGACGCTCGCCCACATCCTCATGGAGAAGCAGTGCGGCCGGCTCGACCGGCCGGTGCTGATCGTCGCTCCCACGAGCCTGATCCCGACCTGGCGCAGCGAGATCCGCAAGTTCGCGCCCGATCTCTCGCTCCTCGTGCTCCAGGGCAACGATCGCAAGGAGCTGTTCGACCGGATCGACGAGCACGACGTGGTGCTCACGAGCTACGCGCTCCTGATCCGCGACCGCGACGAGCTCGTCCAGCGCCGCTTCCGCCTGGTCGTGCTCGACGAGGCGCAGGCGATCAAGAACCCGACGACCAAGCTCGCGCGGACCGCCGTCCAGCTACAGGCCGAGCAGCGCCTCGCGCTGACCGGCACGCCGATCGAGAACCACCTGGGCGAGCTCTGGTCGGTCTTCAACTTCCTGATCCCCGGCCTCTTGGGCGACCGCGAGGTGTTCCGCCGGGTGTTCCGCAACCGGATCGAGAAGGAGAACGACAGCGATCGGCAGGCGCTCCTGGTCGCGCGCGTCAAGCCCTTCATGCTGCGCCGGACCAAGGAGCAGGTGGCGACCGAGCTGCCGCCCAAGACCGAGATGCTGCGCGAAATCGATCTCGCCGAGGGCCAGCGCGACCTCTACGAGAGCGTGCGTCTCGCCATGCACGAGCGGGTCCGGGCCGAGATCCAGGCCCGCGGTCTTGCCCAGTCGAACATCGCGATACTCGAAGCACTCCTCAAGCTGCGCCAGGTCTGCTGCGATCCGCGTCTGCTCAAGAGCCAGCAGCCGGGCGAACCCGTCGGCTCGGCCAAATTCGAGCTGTTGATGGAAATGCTGCCGAACATGGTCGAGACCGGCCGGAAGATCATCGTCTTCAGCCAGTTCGTCGAAATGCTCGACCTCATCGACGAGGGGCTGACCGAGCAGGGCCTGCCCTTCGTCAAGCTCACCGGCCGTACCCGCGACCGCGAGACCCCGGTCCGACGGTTCCAGGAGGGCGAGGTCCCGATCTTCCTGATCAGCCTCAAGGCGGGCGGCGTCGGTCTGACGCTCACCGCGGCCGACACCGTGATCCACTACGATCCCTGGTGGAACCCGGCGGTCGAAGCGCAGGCGACCGACCGCGCGCACCGCATCGGCCAGAACAAGACCGTGTTCGTCTACAAGCTGATCGCCGCCGGCACGGTCGAGGAGAAGATGGTCGAGCTGCAGAGCCGCAAGAAGGCGCTCTACGAGGGCGTGCTCGGCGGCGGCGCGGCCGGGCTCAGCTTCACCGAGGACGACATCGAGAGCCTGTTCGCGCCTCTGCCCAAGAGCTGAGCCTGTGCCGGCGGCCGCGACGACGCGCGGCCCCGCTCGAGCATCGCCGGCAGCCACAGCGCGAGGGCCGTGACGAGCAGCGGCAACAGGGCGAGCAGGAGTGCTGCCGCGCCGATCCGACGCCGGTCGCCGCCCGCCACGAGCGCCATGGCCTCGGTGGCGAGCGTCCGGAAACGGCCGCCGCCGGCTGCGAGCGTCACGAGATACTGCGCCACGCTCACCGAGAAGCCGATCGCGGCCGCGGCCAGGACGGGCCGGGCGAGCGCGGGCAGCACGACCCGCGCGAGCGTCCCGAGCGGGCCCGCACCCAGACAACGCGCCGCCGCCCGCTGGCGCTCGTCGAACCGCTCCCAGGAGCCGTGCAGCATCAGCCAGAGATAGGGCAGTACCCAGACGGTGTGGGCGAGCACCAATCCGGTCGGTCGTTCGGCCAGCCCCGTGCCGATCAGGAGCAGCTGTAGGCCGAACACGAAGGCGAGCTGCGGCAGGAGGAGCGGCAGCCAGAGCAGGCTCGCGGTCGCCCGGCTCCGCGGTGCCTCGAGGGCGGCGATCGTGGCCGGCAAAGCGAGGGCCAGGGTCGCTGCCGCGAGCAGCGCGGTCGTCGAGGTGACCTCGCCCAGGAGCGGCAGCGCCGCTCGCCAAGCGGCGAAGTCGGGGCCGCTCGGGAGGAGCGCGGGGAAGCGCCAGCTCGAGGCCACCGACCAGGCGAGGAGCAGGGCGAGCTCGACGAGCGCCACCGCCGGGACGAGGACCGCGGCCGGCCGGCCGATCGCCTCGAGCGCGGCGGCGAGCCGGAGCGGAACGCGCCGGATGCCGGCGAGCAGCGCCTCCAGGAGGCGGCCGGCGAGGATCGAGAGGAGGCCGAGGGCGAGGAGAAGGAGTGCCCCGGCGCTCGCCAGGAGGCGCCGGTCGAGATCGGGATCGCTCGTCCAGCGCAGGACCAGGACCGCGAGCGTCGGCGGCGCGGTCGGCCCCAGGACCAGGGCCGCCTCGATCGCCGAGAGCCCGTAGGCGAGCACCGCCAGGACCGGCAGGCGCAGCGACGACCAGAGCTCCGGCAACGCCACCTCGAGCCAGGCGGCGACCGGTGGCCGGCCGAGCGAGCGGGCGGCGGCGAGGCGATGGCCGAGGCCCGGTCGGTCGGCCGCGACCAGGACCACGAGCAGGAGGAAGGGTGCCTCGCGAAGCGCGAGCGCGAGGGCGAGGGCAACGGCCCAGGGGTCCTGGACGGTCGCCAGATCGGGCGGCCGGTCGAGGCCGAGGAGCGGGGCCAGGAGCCGGACCAGGAGGCCGGAGGGCGCCACGAGGAAGGCGAACCCGACCGCCGCGGCGGCGTGCGGGACGGCGAGCAGGATCGGCAGCAGTCCCCGCAGCCGCCGCTCGCCGGGTCGACCGTGCTGGGTGGCGGCGATCGCCACCGCGAGCAGGAGGGCGAGGAGCGTCGAGCCGACGCCGCTCGCGAGCGTCAGCAGCACCGCCCGGCCGAGGCCCGAGCTCGCGAGAAGCTCGCGCCAGGGGCCGAGGCCGAGCTCCGCGTGGCCGAGCGTGGGCAGGAGGCCGAAGGCCGGCAGGAGCGTTCCGAGGAGCCCCGCTCCGGTCGGCACGAGAACCAAGAGGAGGGCCGGGAGGAGCAGCAGCCGGCCAGCCCCGGGTCTCATCCGCGGGCGAAGCGGCGCGCCCAGCCCGCCTCGAGCAGCTCGGTCCAAGAGGGGTGGGGCTCGGGCAGAACCGGCCGGAGCGCCTCGGGCGGCAGGGTCGCGGGCCCCCGCTCGAGGCGTTCGAACCGGGCGCGGTCCTCGGGCTCCAGGCGATCGAGGTCGAGTACGGTCGGGTCACCCCAGATGCGCTCGTCCTGCTTTCGCGCCTGGGCCTCGGGCGAGAGGAGGAAGTCGATCGCCACGAGGGCACCTTCCGCGGCGGTCGCGTTGAAGGGCACGGCCAGGAAGTGCGTGTTGGCGATCGTGCCGGTCTCGAAGAGATAGGTCCGCGTCGTGGGGGGCAGACGGCCGGCCAGGATCAGGCTCGAAGCCTCGGCCGGATTGAAGGCCATGGAGAGGTCCACTTCGCCGTCGTCGAGCAGTTGATGGAGGGCCTCTTTGTTGGCGGGGAACGTTCGGCCTGCGCGCCAGAGATGCGGGCGCAGCGCCTCGAGGAAGGTCCAGCTGCCGGCGGTCGCCGCCTCGAAGACCTCGGGCTCCGCCGGCCGGGCGAGCCGGCGCGGATCGTCGATCGTGGCGTAGAGCACGTGCTTGAGGAAGGTCGTGCCGACGAAGTCGGGTGGAGCCGGAAAGGTGGAGCGGCCCGGATTCCCGCGTGCCCAGCCGAGGAGCGCCGCGAGCGAGCGCGGTGGCTCGCGCAGCCGCGCCGCATCGTGGAACAGCACGAAATGCGCCATGCCCCAGGGTGCTTCGAAGCCCTCGGTCGGTACGGTGAAGTCGACCAGGGTGGTGGGCTTGCCCACGGTGTCGACGAGCGCGAAGTTCGGCAAGAGCGGTGTGATCGGCCCGTACAGCAGGCCGTGACGCTTCGTCGCCGCGAAGTTCTCGCCGTTGATCCAGACGAGATCCACCGAGCCGCCCTCGTTCCGCCCTGCGGTCTTCTCGGCCAGCACCCGGCCGACCGTCTCGGCGATGTCGGTCACCTTGACCGAGACGAGCTCGACGCCGAAACGGCGCAGCAGTTCGGTCCCCGCCCAGGCGATGTAGTCGTTGATCTGCGGCGAGCCGCCCCAGTGGTTGAAGTAGACCCTCTGGCCGCGCGCCCGCTGGCGGATCGCGGCGAAGCCTTCGGCCGCCCGAGCGACCCGGGCCAATCCGAGGGAGCCGGTCGCCGCGAGCAGGGTCCGCCTCGTCAGACGCATGCCGTCCTCGTCCGTTCGCCCGTCCGGGCTCGATCTAGCGCGGCGCGCGCGCGGTGCGGTCACGAGCCCGTGAGCGGCGCCCGGGGCCGGCGAGCGGTGCGGCCCGGGCGGGTCGGGGCCGGCCGCCGGTCGCCCGGCGCCGGCCGTTCCGCTCCGTCGGCCGGGCGAGGGCGAGGCCGCGCCGCTCGGCGCGAGGGTCGCGACCCTCCGATCGGGCGGAGCAGGACGCGGAGCGTGCGAGGGAAAGGCCGCTGCGAGAAGCCCACGGGCCGCCTCGGCCTCTGCGAGGGCGGTCGGGGCCCGAGGATCGCCGCTCCGGGCTCGTCCCGCGGCGAGCGCGGGGCGGAGCCCCGGGCCCGCGCGCCGGTGGTTCGCCGGCCGGCGAGCGACGGCCGGGACGAGCCGGAGAAGCCAGGCGAGTAGCACGGCGAGGAGCATCCACCTATCCTTTCCCGCGCCCGAACCTCGCAGGAAAAGGTTAACGAAGCGTTCGGGCTTCCATCGTCGCTCCCGGCGCCGCGCCCCCGCTCGCTACCGTTTCCGGGCCCCGTTGCCCCCGACGCGTTGGGCCCGCCTCCCAACTTTCGCTGACGCGCTTCGGACGAGGCCCGCACGCCCGTTCCTTCGCTCGACCGGCGACGACCGTTCGGGCGGAAGCTCCTGGGCGACTGCTCGCCATCGGTCGCCCACCGGATCGCATCGAGGCACGCGGGGCCGGGCTGCCTGCGATCCGTCTTCCTCCCCCCGGCCGCTGTCCGGGGCGATATCGGATGAGAGCTCGGCATCGGCCGCGCTGCGACACGCTGGTCGAGGGCGGCACGGTCCGCGTCCCCGGGCGCGCCCGGATCCTCGGAACCGGTCGGGCTCGAGGCGGCGCACCCGTCGTCGGATGCTGGTGGACGCCCTGGGATTCGAACCCAGAACCTGCGGATTAAAAGTCCGTTGCTCTACCGTTGAGCTAGGCGTCCCCGGTCTCGTTCCGAGATCTTGTCGCTTGCGCCCGGCCGGTCAAGCTGGGGGTGCGAGCTCGTACCATGGCCGGGGAGACTCCACCGGGCAAAAACACTCTCGGCGCTTCTTCAGCTCGCCGGTTCCCCGTCCGAAGGATCGGGCGCACTCGAAAAAACTTCGTCCTCGGTGGCTGGTAAGATGGGCGGCTCGTAGATCAGATCGGTTCGTTCCCCGTAAAGTCTGGCGACGTCGAGCTGTGCTATCCAACCCTTTATGTACTCTCTCAGCGTCTTTCCTACACGTCGATCGCCAATGGTTACGGTCGATCGCCAGCCGTACGCCTTCTCGTAGAGCTCGACGACCTTCGCGAGACAATGGTGAAGTTCCTCTTCTGGCGGGGGGGCCAGTCTGTTACGCGAGGTCTCCCTGGTGATGAACTCGATGGCGGCACGTGCCCGCTTTCCGTCTTCGGTTTCGGGCCCCGAGGTACGGGGTGCTTCCTCTCGGTCGTTCCTACCGATCAGGATCGCATCTGCGAAGTCGTCAGTAATCGCGCCGACCGTAAGACAGCCTGGAACGCCGTCGCCCTCCAGGGCGAGCCATCGCGCGAGCTCACAGTAACTCCGGGCTCGCTGCTTGATGCTGTACCGACCCAGCAGTTCCAGCTCGTCGAGGAACAGGCACCAGCCGCGATAGCCGGCGGCCTTGCAGAGCCGCGGGAAGAAGCGGGCGCGCTGTCGGTCGAGTTCGGCTACGCGCGGCAATCTCGTATCGAACCGACTCGCTTGCCCGACGTCTCGAAGCCAGTCGCGTACCATACGGGAAGTCAATCTTCCCCCACCGAAGAAAGAAGCGATCTCGGAGATTCGTTCCCACCCGAAGTGAGGATTGGACAACAAATAGAGAAGAGCGGAGAAGACGGGTGCCATTTGCGACGACGGCTCTTGAAGCCACGCGAAAAGGTTATCGTAGCCTTCTTGCTCGCCTTTGAGACCGCGGATCAGGGCGATCACCGCTTCGTCGTTCACGGGCTCGGCTTGGTTGGTCTCGTCCGAAAGATCCGGAACCTCGGCGGCGTGCACAGCAGCGGCGAAGAGACGACCGGGATGGAAGAGCTGGGTCTCTTTGCCGATCGGGACGATGCTGACCACGAACCGTGAACGCAGCGCCATCTCTCGGAAAATCCCGAGCAAGTGAGATTTTCCGGATCCGAACCCGCCGGCCACGATCAGGCCCTCCACGGCCCGTCCCTCCTCGAGCCCCTTGCCCGATTCCTCGAGTCGGGACCTGAAGGTCGAGACGATGCGCTTCAGCCGAGGAATGTCCGCAACGCCGAGCGACAGCGCCCCGATCGCCGGTCGATTCGGGATGCCCGAACGGAGAGCCTCGATGGCCATCCTCGCGGCAACAATTCCGCGGTCTTCCATGGCCGATCTCCTCGCGTCAGCTCGCGCGGAGCTCGACGAGTGGCGCCAACGGATCGTCTCGCCCGTCGGGACGTACATCCGACCGAAGTCGCATCTTCAGGGCCAAGTAGGCGTGTATCGAGTATCGGTGATCGCTCTCGTCCAAGAAGCTCGGGCGAACCGCCACGACGCAGAACATTCCGCCGATCGCGTCGATCCCATCGATCGACGGCCGCAGGACCTCGAAGACGTCGAGTGCGGCGGCGAGCGTATAGCGGTGGCGGCCTCCGGTCGCTCCAACGGCGCCGAGGTCGATCCACAGGAGGACCGCCCGGGCGCGAACCGATCGATGCCAATGGGAGAGTGACCGAAGCATCGCCCGCGCATTGTGCCGCCCGATATGCCCAGAGATCCCCATCGACGCGAGCCCCGAGCGGCCGCGAAGGTCGCCACGCAGCCATTCCAGGATCATTCTCTGCTCGTCGTCCTGATCGACCTTTCGCGTCTGAAAGCGGCCGTAAACCAACCGCATGATCGCGACAGGGAAATCTTGTGCCAATCGCCGATCCTGCATGAGGTGTTTTGTCATGTATCTTTGTATCTCGCGCTTGACAATCGCCGTGTCGACCTCGCTGGCGCGGCCGATCGCCTCGAACGTGGCGGGCTCGCCGGAGCGCGGCCATACAAATCCTACATCGGAGACGATTTTCGCTGCTTGCTCCTGAGCGAGGCTCAGAATATCCAAGCCGCGCGTAACACGAAAAACACGTCGTGAATCATGTGAACTCTTGCCTCTCCCGCGTCGATCGAGATGCTGACGATTCGATTTTGATCGGCCATTCGGCAAAGCGACTCTTTCAACGAGACGGAATCGTCATGGGTGCTGACGACGAACTTGATCGTCGATCCTCCGTTGTTTATGAAATCCTCGATATGGTCACGCCTGACGATGTCGAGCCATTCTTCGAGGCGGATGCTCGTTCGAGCCTCCCTGACGAAACGCACGGCGACCAAGTCCAGTCGTTTCCCTTCCTCCGTATAGGCCACGATCCGCTTGCCTCGGCTCGCAGTGGAAGCAGGAAACTCCACCCGCCGATGGTCACTCGTTCGAAGATCCGGCCGGGCATGCAGCCGAACGAGATCCATGATAAACTGCTCGCGTGTATACTCGGTGCCGGGTGCCAATGTCATAGCATCGTAGATGGTCTCGAGATCCACGGCGCGTTCGTCATCCCGTCCGTGCGCCATATTGACAAAGCGATGAGTCTTATAAAGGGCTCGCGAAAAGGTAGCGAGATTCCCGGCATCCCTCGCGCGAATTCTCCGGAGCTCCGCGACTACGGCGCTGGGACGCAGGCTCCGGAGCCGGTGGCGACCGAGCCGTATGGTGGCGTTTCGTGGGTCGACGCGGACGAGGAGCGGCGGGGCGATCGGATGATCGCCGGCCCGAGGCACGGGCGGCCCCGCCGCCGCCTCCGCGAGCTCCGAGAGATATTCCGAACCCGCGAGATACGCCTCGGCGTCGAATATCCACGCTCCGAGGCGGGAAGAACCGGTTTCGAGAAGCTCTCGGGCGATCGCCGGCACCTGCTCACGCGACTCGTCCACGGTCGACATGTCGCCGGACCGTGCAGCGCTCTTCGGCTGCCGAAGTACACGCGCAAACGTTCCAGAGGTGGTTTCTGCTTTTCGCGCCGGCGATTCTCGTTCGGCGCATGCATCCTCTGATCGAACCGTCTTGCGTCGTTCCTCACCGATCGCTCGTCCGAGACCAGGAGACCTCTCGAGGACGGCGCGTCACAATTCGTCCCACTCGCGTGGGGCATTCTACCATAGCGCGAAGCTTGCTCGCGCGCCACGACGTGCGTCGTAGTCGGAAGGCGAGGTGGGTGGAAGAGCCGAAGGATCGGTCGGGGATCGAGAAGAAAGGCCCGACAGTAACGACGAGCCGAACGGGGTCGGCGAGAGATCGCGGCGAGAAGACAGCGTCGCTCAGGAGGGCTCGATGTCGCCCCGGGCCTGTTCCTCGAGGATCGTTCGTGCCTCCGTCTCGAGCCGACCGGCCTCGATCGCCGTCCGCAGCCGGCGCATCAGGTCCTGATAATACCAGAGATTGTTCCAGGTCAGCAGGATCGCGCCCAAGATCTCGTTCGACTTGACGAGGTGATGAAGATAGGCGCGCGAATAGTCGCGCGCCGCGGGGCAATCGGAGGCCTCGTCGAGCGGCCGCGGATCGTCGGCGTGCCGAGCGTTCCTGAGGTTGACCGGGCCCCTGCGCGTGAAGGCTTGCGCCGTCCGCCCGGAGCGGGTCGGCAGGACGCAGTCGAACAGGTCGATCCCGCGCAGCACCGCACCCACGATGTCGGCGGGCTTGCCCACACCCATGAGGTAGCGCGGCCGATCTTCGGGCAGGAACGGCACCGTCGCCTCGAGCGTGCGGAACATCGCCTCCTGCGGCTCGCCCACGGCGAGCCCGCCCACCGCATAGCCCTCGAAGCCGATCGCCACGAGCCCTTCGGCCGAGCGCCGCCGCAGCGAGGGCTCCACCCCGCCCTGCACGATCCCGAAGAGCGCATAGCCCGGTCGCGGCCGGAACGCCGCCCGCGACCGCTCGGCCCAGCGCAGCGAGAGCTCCATCGCCCGCTCGACCGCCGCCCGCTCGGCCGGCAACCGCACGCACCAGTCGAGTTGCATGGTGATCGTCGCATCCAGGAGATCCTGGATCTCGACCGCCCGCTCGGGCGTGAGCTCGTGCCGGCTGCCGTCGAGATGCGAGGCGAAGACGACGCCCTTCTCCGAGATCGTCCGCAGCGTATCGAGCGACATCACTTGATAGCCGCCCGAATCGGTCAGGATCGGCCCCGGCCAGCGCATGAAGCGGTGCAGCCCACCGAGCCGTGCCACCCGCTCGGCCCCGGGCCGCAGCATGAGATGGTAGGTGTTGGCGAGCACCATCCGGGCGCCCGTCGCCGCCACCATCTCGGGCGTCATCGCCTTGACCGTGGCGGCCGTGCCGACCGGCATGAAGGCCGGGGTGTCGACCGGCCCGTGCGCGGTCTCGAGCCTCCCGCGCCGCGCGGCCCCGTCGCGCGCCAGGATCTCGAACGCGAAGCCGCTCACGTGGGCGTCTCCGCCCGGTCGAGCAGGCAGGCGTCGCCATAGGAGAAGAAGCGGTACCGCTCGGCGATCGCGTGGCGGTAGGCGGCCCGCATGCGCTCGAGGCCCGAGAAAGCGCAGACCAGCATGAAGAGCGTCGAACGAGGCAGGTGGAAGTTGGTCAAGAGCCGATCGACCACGCGGAATCGGTAACCGGGGGTGACGAAGAGCGCGGTCGAGAACGGCCCGGGCGTCACCTCGCCCGCGGCGTCCGCCCGGCTCTCGACCGCCCGGAGCACGGTGGTGCCGACCGCGACGATCCGCCCGCCGCGCGAGCGCGCTCGCTCGATCGCCCGGGTCGTCTCGGGCGGGATCGCGCCGTGCTCCCGGTGCATGCGGTGCGCCTCGGTGTTCTCGACCTTGACCGGAGCGAAGGTGCCGAGCCCCACGTGCAGGGTCACGAAGGCCCGCTCGACCCCGCGCTCGGCGAGCCGGTCGAGGAGCGAAGGCGTCAGGTGCAGCGAAGCGGTGGGGGCCGCGACCGAGCCCTCCACCCGGGCCTGGATCGGCTGGTAGTCGGCGAGGTCGCGCGGGTCGCCTCCGGCCGGCCGGCGGATATAGGGCGGCAGCGGCATCGCTCCCTGGGCGCGGATCGCCTCGAGGAGCGCCTCGCCCGTCCGGTCGAAGGCCAGCAGGACGCGGCCCTCGGCGTCCTTGGCCTCGACCCGGGCCTCGAGGTCGCGGCCGAGCAGGAGCCGATCGCCGGGCCGCAGGCGCCGTCCGGGCCTGGCGAGGGCCCACCACTCTCCCGGGCCGTGAGGCTCGACCAGGGTCGCTTCGACCGCGACCTCGCCGCGCCGGCCCCAGAAGCGGGTCGGCAGCACGCGGCTGTCGTTCAACAGCAGGAGATCGCCCGCTGTCAGGAGGTCCGGCAGGTCGCCGATCCGCCGGTCCAGGAGCCGCTCGCCCACGACCAACAGACGCCCGGCCTCGCGCGGCTCGACGGGCCGCTGGGCGATCAGCTCCTCCGGGAGGGCGAAGTCGAAGAGGTCGACCCTCACCCGGCCGCCCGCAGCCGGCCGCGCTTCTCGTCGAGCCGGCGCAGCACATTGGCCGAAACCATCGAGGAGACGTCGCCGCCCAGAAGATGGATCTCCTTGACGAAGCGGGAGGAGATGAACTGGCTGGTCTCCGAGGCCATGAGGAACACGGTCTCGAGGCGCGGCACGAGCCGCTTGTTGTTGAGCGCCATCTGGAACTCGTACTCGAAGTCGGAGACCGCTCGGAGCCCGCGGATGATCATGTCGGCACCGTGGTCGACGGCGAAGCGCACCAACAGGCTCTCGAACGGCCGGACCTCGACCCGGGCACCGTTGCCGGCATTGGCGGCCAGGAGCGAGTTGATGTCCGCCTCCACCATCCGCACCCGTTCGTCGAGCGCGAAGAGCGGATCCTTGCCGGCGTTGATCGCGACCGCGACGATCAGCCGGTCGACCAGGAGCGTGGCGCGCCGGATGACGTCCAGATGACCGTTGTGGATCGGATCGAACGTCCCCGGATAGACCGCGATCCGCTTCCTGCTCATGCTCGACCCCCGCGACCGACCGGACGCCGCCGCCCGACCGGCCCCGTCCACCGCCCGCGGCCCTCCTAGCCGAGCCGGCCGCGGCCGGCGATGCTGCAGCGCGCAATGGTCGCGATCGCCCGAAGCTCAGCCGGTCGGCCGCTCCTCGGCCGCCTCCTCGCCGGCCTCGCCCTCGCTCTCGCTCTCGGCCAACCGGGCCGCCGAGACGACGTGCTCGTCGGCGCCGACGTCGAACAGCCGCACGCCCTGGGTCGCGCGGCCGGCGATCCGGATCTCGGCGGCGGCGATCCGGATCATCCGCCCCTGGTCGGTGACCAGGAGCACGTGGTCGCCCTCGTCCACTTCGAACGTCGCGGCCACCGGCCCGTTGCGGGGCGAGGTGTCGATGCCGATGATGCCCGACCCGCCGCGGTTGGTGATCCGGTACTCGTAGGACGAGGTGCGCTTGCCGTAGCCGTTGCGGGTGACGGCGAGCACCAGCTCCTCGAGCCGTTCGAGCTCGGCCAACCGCTCGGCCGGCAGGCTCGGGCCCGAGGCCTCCTCGGCCTCGGGCTCCTCGCCGGCCGTGCGCCGCCGGGCGTTGGCCCAGCGGATATAGGCCTCGCGCTCCTCGGCCGTAGCCTCGACATGGGTCAGGAGCGTCATCGAGACGACCTCGTCGCCCGGCGCGAGATCCATCCCGATCACGCCTTCCGAGGTGCGGGATTTGAAGACCCGCACCGCCTCGACCGGGAAGCGGATGACTTTGCCCTCTCGGCTCGCGAGCAGCACGTCCTGGCGCTCGGTGCACAGCTCGGCACCGACCAGCCGGTCGCCGTCCTCGAGCCCCATGGCGATCTTGCCCGAGGCCGGCACCCGCACGAGGTCGGCGAGCTCGTTGCGACGGACGTTGCCGCGGGCGGTGGCGAAGAAGATGAAGAGCCCCTCGAAGGCCGCCTCGTCCTCGGGCAGCGGTGTGACCGCCGTGATCGTCTCGCCTTCCTCGAGGGCCGGGAAGAGCTGCACCATGGGCTTGCCGCGAGCCTGCGGGGCGCCGAGCGGCAGCCGCCAGACCTTGAGCTTGTAGACCCGGCCGCGGCTCGAGAAGAACAGCACCGGGGTGTGGGTGGAGGCGACGAAGAGCCGGGTGACGGCGTCGTCCTCGTGCGGCCGGACACCGGTCCGCCCCTTGCCGCCGCGCCGTTGGGCCCGGAAGGTCGAGAGCGGCACCCGCTTGATGTAGCCCTTGAGGGTGACGGTGACGACCATCTCCTCGCGCTGGATCAGGTCCTCGATGTCCTGATCCGGCTCGCTCTCGAGGTCGATCGCGGTCCGTCTCGGGCTCGAAAAGCGCTCCTTGAATTCCAGGAGCTCCGCCTTGATGACCGCGAGGAGCTTCTCGCGCGAGCGCAGGATGGCGACGAGCTCCTCGATCCGGGCCGCGATCTCTTCGAGCTCGGCACGGATCTTCTCGCGCTCGAGGCCGGTGAGCCGGCGCAGCGTGAGCTCGAGGATCGCTTGCGCTTGGCGGTCGGAGAGCCGGAAGGTCGCGGCATCCTGTGCGGGAACACCCTCCTCGGGCTCGAGCAGGGCGAGGAGCGGGGCCACGGCCTCGGCCGGCCAGGTCCGGGCCACGAGCTGCTCGCGGGCCACTTCGGGCGAGGGGGCGGCGCGGATCAGGGCGATCACCGGTTCGATGTCGGCCACCGCCGCGGCCAGGCCCACGAGCAGGTGCGCCCGCTCGCGGGCCTTGGCGAGATCGAAGGCGGTGCGGCGGGTCACGACCTCCTCGCGGAAGGCGAGGAAGGCCTCGAGCATCTCCTTGAGGTCGAGATTGGCCGGCCGGCCGCCGACCAGCGCCACCATGTTGATGCCGAAGCTGGTCTGCAGCGGGGTGAACTTGAAGAGCTGGTTGAGGACGACGTCGGGGTCGGCCTCGCGCTTGAGCTCGATCACCACGCGCACGCCGTGACGGTCGCTCTCGTCGCGGAGATCGGCCACGCCCTCGACCTTCTTCTCGCGCACCACCTCGGCGATGCGCTCGACCATCTTGGCCTTGTTGACGAGGTAGGGGATCTCGGTGACGACGATCGCCTGGCGGCCCCGGACCTCCTCGATCCGGGTGCGGCCGCGCACCACGATCGTGCCGCGCCCGCGGCTCTCCGGGTCCTGGTTCGTATAGGCGCGCAGGATCCCCTGCCGGCCGAGGATGATGCCGCCGGTCGGGAAATCGGGGCCCTGGACGATCTCGGCGAGCTCGAGGGCGGTGGTCTCCGGCCTTTCGATCAACGCGATGGCGGCGTCGACGACCTCGCCCGGATTGTGCGGCGGGATGTTGGTGGCCATGCCGACGGCGATGCCACCGGCGCCGTTGACCAGGAGGTTGGGAAAGCGCGCCGGCAGGACCGAGGGCTCCTGCGCGCTCTCGTCGTAGTTCGGCCGGAAATCGACCGTGTCCTTGTCGATGTCGGAAAGCAGCGCGTCGGCGGCGCGGGCGAGCCGGGCCTCGGTGTAGCGCATCGCCGCCGGCGGATCGCCGTCCATCGAGCCGAAATTGCCCTGGCCGTCGATCAGCGGCACCCGCATGGTGAAGTCCTGGGCCATGCGGACCATGGCATCGTAGATCGCGGCATCGCCGTGCGGGTGGTACTTGCCCATCACGTCGCCGACGATGCGGGCCGACTTCCTGTGCGGCTTGGAGGCCTCGTAGCCGGCCTCGGCCATGGCGTAGAGGATGCGGCGCTGAACCGGCTTGAGGCCGTCCCGGACATCGGGCAGCGCCCGGGCCACGATCACGCTCATCGCGTAATCGAGGTAGGAGCGCTTCATCTCCTCCTCGATCGGCACGACCTCGAAGGGACGCGGCTGGCCGGTCGTCGTCACGCTGCGGGGCTTTCGGGCTCGAACGGGCCGGGCTGGCCGGTGTGCGGAAGCGGCGATCGCGCCGCCCGACCGGTTTCTAGCAAGCCCGCCTCTCGTCTACAAGTTGGGCAGGGGTCGCGGCTCGGCGGCCGGCCCGTCGAGAGTGGCCGCCCCGTGGATCCGCCAGAGGAGGAGGGCGCCGGCGCCGCGCCAGGGTGCCCAGGGCGCGACCAGCTCGCGCAGCCGCCGGCCGCCGGGCCGTCGATCGAGGCCCTTGAGCCTTTGGAAGCCCGCCTGGAGGGCGAGATCGTCGGCCGGGAAGGCGTCGACCCGGCCGAGCGCGAAGAGGAGGTAGATCTCCGCACTCCAGCGGCCGAAGCCCGCGAGCGCGACGAGCCGCGCCACGACGTCTTCGTCCTCGAGCGCGGCCAGATCCTCGACCGGCAGTCGGCCGTCGAGCACCGCTTCGGCGAGGCCGCGGCCGTAGGCGATCTTGCGGGCGCTCAACCCGACCGCGCGCAGCGTCGCTTCGTCGAGGGCCAGGAAGGTTTCGGGCCGGACCTCGCCCGCCGAGGCCCGCTCGAGGCGGGCCCAGATGGCGGCGGCTGCGCGGGTGGACAGCTGTTGGGCGACCACGATCCGAAGGAGGGTCGCGAAGCCCGGCTCGCGGATGCGCGGCTCGGGCGGGCCGAGCCGGTCGAGGGCGCGGGCGACGTCGCGGTCGCGCGCGGCGAGGGCGGCGAGGGCGGCCGCGAGCCGCTCGCGATCGAGCGGACGGATGCTCATCGATCCGAAGCCGCCGGACGGGCGGGCGGCTCGCGCGCGGGCTCGCGGTGCCAGACCACGGCACCCCGGCCCTTGGCCTTGCCGCGGTAGAGGGCGCCGTCGGCCCGGCGGACGAGCGGGTCGGGCTCGTCGCCGTCCTCGGGGAAGAGGGCGATCCCGATCGTCGCGGCGACGCCGACCGGCCGGTCGTCGATCCAGATCGGTCGGGCGAGCTCGCGACGCAGCCGGCAGAGCACGGCCTCGAGGCCGTCGAGGTCGGCCAGCGGGGCGATCACGAGGGCGAATTCGTCGCCCCCGAGCCGCGCCACCGTGTCGGTCGCCCGCACCGCGTGGCCGAGACGGCGGGCGACGGCGCGCAAGAGCGCATCGCCGCCGGCATGGCCGAAGGCGTCGTTGACCGCCTTGAAGTCGTCGAGGTCGAGCATGAGCAGCGCGCCGCGACCGCCCTCGCGGCGGACCCGGGCGATCGCCTGGGAGAGGCGGTCGTGGAAGAGGAGCCGGTTCGGCAGGCCGGTGAGGGCGTCGTGGAAAGCCAACTGGCGGGCCTCGACGGCGGCCGCCTCGAGCTCCTTGAGCCGGCGCCAGAGAAAGGCGCCCGGGACGAGGGCGGCGAGCACGAAGAGCCCGCTCACGACCACGAGGGACCAGGCGAGGATCCGGCGTTGGCGAGCCACCTCGGCGGAGAGGTCGAGGGAGAGCTCGAGGAAACCCAGGAGCCGGCCGTCGCGGGCGATCGGCACGACCGTCTCGCCGATGGGGTCCGGCCAGCCGGCCGCACGGACAGCGCGGAGCCGGACGGCGATCGTACGCCGGGCTTCGGCCTCGGCCACGAGGTCGGCGAGCACGCCCTCGTCGGGCAGCGGCGGGTTGGCGACCGGTCGCACGCCGCGAGCGGCCGGGATCGGCCGACCGGTGCGGTCGAGGAGGGCCAAGGCCACGACGCGGCTCCCGGCGACCGCCGCCCGCAGGGCCTCGCCCTGCTCGGCCTCGAGCCGGCCGGTCTCGAAGACGGTCTCGAGACCGGGCACGAGCCGGGGGAGGACGTCGGCGGTGGTGGCGGCGACGAACCGGGCGTCCTCCCGAACCATCCGGTCGGCCAGCCACCAGCCGAAGCCGAGGCCGCTCGCGAGCACGAGGAGGAGGGCGAGGAGCGGGGCGAGCAGAACGCGCGGTCCGACGCTCGGCACGAGCGCCCGCTCGAGCGCCCCCGGTTGCGCGGCGATCGGGCTCGGTGCGGCGCAGGACGCCGCGAGCGAGCCGCCCGACCGGCTGTGCGGCGGCATCGGACCTCCCCCGGCCGGCACCGACCGTCCGCGATCGTGCCGGGCGGTCACCGGCGTCCCCCTCGCCTAGTCGCCTCAATGAACCATGAACCGACGGTCGATTCAACCGACGGACGCGAAAGGTCGGGTCATCGCCCCCCGGGCGAGCCGCACCGCGTGGCCAGCCCGAAGCGACCGTGCTATCCGCCGCCGAGGCTGGGCGTGTCGTGCCCGGCGCGGCCGGGACGAGGCGGGGATGGAACGCGAGAGCCTGAGCTTCGACGTCGTCATCGTGGGCGCCGGTCCAGCGGGCCTCGCCGCGGCGATCCGCCTCGCGCAGCTGGCCTCGGCGGCCGGTCGCGAACTCTCGGTCTGCGTCCTCGAGAAAGGCTCGGAAGTGGGCGCCCACATCCTCTCGGGCGCCTGCCTCGAGCCCAGGGCGCTCGACGAGCTCCTGCCCGACTGGAAGGAGCAGGGGGCGCCCTTGACCACCCCGGCGGTCGAGGACCGCTTCCTCTACCTCACCGCCCGGCGGGCCTTCCGCCTGCCCACCCCGCCGCCCATGCGCAACCACGGCAACTGGGTGATCAGCCTGGGCGATCTCTGCCGCTGGCTGGCCGCCCGGGCCGAGGCGCTCGGGGTGCAGATCTTCCCGGGCTTCGCCGGTGCCCGGCTCCTGCTCGACGAGCGGGGTCGCGTGCGCGGCGTGGGCACGGGCGACATGGGGGTGGGCAAGGACGGCCGACCCGGCCCCCACTTCCAGCCCGGCATCGACATCGAGGCCCGTCTGACCGTCCTCGCCGAGGGCTGCCGCGGCTCGCTCGCCAAGGAGGCGATGGCCCGCTTCGGTCTGCGCGAAGGGGTGGACCCGCAGACCTACGGCATCGGCCTCAAGGAGCTCTGGGAGATCCCCCCCGAGCGGCATCGGCCGGGCCTCGTCCTCCATACCATCGGCTGGCCGCTCGATCGGCGCACCTACGGCGGCTCCTGGCTCTACATGCTGAAGCCGAACCTGGTCTCGATCGGCTTCGTGGTCGGCCTCGACTACGAGAACCCCTGGCTCTCGCCCTTCGA
This sequence comes from Geminicoccaceae bacterium, assembly GCA_036759485.1. GTDB lineage: Bacteria > Pseudomonadota > Alphaproteobacteria > Geminicoccales > Geminicoccaceae > JANXAZ01. The sequence continues at coordinate 24,611 of DAIOUO010000003.1, forward strand.
CGAGTTCCAGCGCTTCAAGACCCACCCCGCGATCCGCCCCTTCCTCGAGGGCGGCCGCCGCATCGCCTACGGCGCGCGGGCGCTCTCCGAAGGCGGCTTCCAGTCGATCCCCCGACTGGTCGCCCCCGGCCTCGCACTGATCGGCGACTGCGCCGGATTCCTCAACGTGCCCAAGATCAAGGGCACCCACACCGCCATGAAGTCGGCCATGGTCTGCGCCGAGGCGGCGTTCGAGGCGCTCGCCGCGGGCGCCGACCGGCCGCTCCTCGAGAGCTATCCCGAACGGCTGCGCGCCTCCTGGCTCTGGGAGGAGCTCCACCGCGTGCGCAACATCCGCCCGGCCTTCCGGCTGGGCTTGTGGGGGGCACTCGGTTACGCCGCCCTCGACACCTACCTCTTCCGCGGCCGGGCACCCTGGACGTTCCACCACCACCGCCCCGACCACGAGAGCCTCAGGCCGGCCGCCGAATGCCGGCGGATCGCTTACCCCAAGCCCGACGGGGTCCTCACCTTCGACAAGCTCTCCTCGGTGTTCGTCTCGAACACCAACCACGAGGAGGACCAGCCCTGCCACCTCGTCCTCAAGGATCCGACCGTCGCGGTCCGGATCAACTGGCAGACTTATGCCGGCCCCGAGAGCCGCTACTGCCCGGCCGGGGTCTACGAGTTCGTCGACGACGGCAAGGGCGGCCGCAGGCTGCAGATCAACGCCCAGAACTGCGTCCACTGCAAGACCTGCGACATCAAGGATCCGACCCAGAACATCGACTGGGTGCCGCCCCAGGGTGGCGGCGGGCCGAACTATCCGGGCGGGATGTGAGCCGCGGCGCGGCCTAGCCCGAAGCCGCGCGGCGCGCCGCCGCCGCGACCGCCGCGCGCAACGAGGCGAGGGTGGGAACCGGCCGCTCGTATGCGGCCCGGGCGAAGGGCGGCAGCGGCGGTCCGCCCGGCTCTTCCTGCTGCGGCGAGGGCCCTCGCGGGGGCTCGGGAGCCACCTGCGCTCGGCGGGCGGGCGGAGTGCCGCCCGGATCGGCACCGGCCGCACCGGCCGGCGCCCGATCGGTCGGCGCTGGAGCCGTCACGCCTGGGCCGGAGGTGGGCTGCGGCTCGTGCGGAGGAGGCGAGCTCGTCGGGCGAGACGCCGTCATCGCGGGCCCGGACTTCGCCGCTTCCGTGCGCGGCTCCGGCATCGGTGCGGCGGACTGCGGAGCGCGCGCGGGCTCGGATCGAAGGCTCGGGTCGGCCCTGCTCGGCGATGCGCTTCCGGTCCGCTCCGGCTCGGGCCGCGGCGGGCGGTCCGGTGCGGATGCCGCCGCTCGGCCGGCGGTGGCCGGCTCGGCCGGGGTCGGCTCGCCGGTCGGTGCCCGGGTCGCCGCGAGGTCCACGGGCTCGGGCCCGCTCTCGCCGTCGGCCGCCTCGGGAGCCGCATACCGCGTACCGGGCCGCCAACCCGGTCGGATCAAGGAGACCATCTCCAGGATCCAGTCGCGCCGGGCCGGGTTGCGGTTCCGGAAGGAGATCGCCATCGGCCGCAGCCCCCAGAGCCACCGCAGCTCGGCCTTGAGCACCTCGCCGTCCTTGGCGAGCCGCGCGCGGTAGCGGATCAGGGCCGAGAGCGAGGGCATGCCGGCCGGCACCCGGCCCTCGGCCAGGGCGCGGAGTACCCGCTCGTCGACCGCATCGAGGCGCCGCCGGCGCCAAGCGGCGCAGGCGAGGGTGTCGGAGACCGCCCGCTCGGCCTCGTCGATCGGAGTGAGCCGGGCCTCCCAGTCGCGCCGGACGGCGGCGAAGCCCACCGCGTCGGCTTCGGGCAGGTCGGGGAGCGGGTCGCCGAGCAGGGCGGGCCGGACGGCGGGCCAGGGACCGGGCTCGGGGCTCGGCTCCTCGGGGCGGCCCCGGGCCCCGCCGGAGCCGGCCGCGGGCCCGGGCGACTCTCGGCCGGTGGGGGCGGCCTCTGGCGTGGCGGACGGCGACACCGACTCGGCCGGGGTCGGGTCGGCGCGGCTCGGGAAGCTCTGGTGCATGGGAGGCGATCCGAAGGGGGGCGCCGCGACGGGCGGCGCCGGCTATCGGATGAATCGCCTAATCTAGGATGAAAGTCAAGAGAACGGCCGGGTCGGCTCACGCGGGGTAGGGCGGCCGCTCGAAGCCGGCGGGCGAGCGGGTGAAGACCTCGACCCCGTCCTCGGTGACGCCCACGGTGTGCTCGAACTGGGCCGAGGGCTCGCGGTCGCGGGTGACGGTGGTCCAGCCGTCGGCCAGGATCTTCACCTCGGCTCGGCCGGCGTTGATCATGGGCTCGATCGTGAAGAGCATGCCGGGCTCGAGGACCAGGCCCTCGCCGGGCTTGCCGAAGTGGCGGACCTCGGGGGCGTCGTGGAATCTGCGGCCGATGCCGTGGCCGACGAAGTCGCGCACGACCGAGAAGCGGGCGGCCTCGGCGACCTTCTGGATGGCGTGGCCGACATCGCCGAGGGTGGCGCCCGGGCGGACCGCGCGGATGCCGGCCCACATGGCCTCGTAGGTCACCTCGATGAGGCGGCGGGCCTTGACCGGGATCCGCTCGATGGGCCCGACGACGAACATGCGGCTCGTATCGCCGTACCAGCCGTCGAGGATCACGGTGACGTCGATGTTGAGGGTGTCGCCCTCCTTGAGGCGCTTGTCCTCCGAGGGGATGCCGTGGTTGACGACGTGGTTGACGGAGATGCAGCAGGAGGCGGGGAAGGGATTGTCCGGCTGGTCGCGGTGCGGATAGCCCTTGGTCGCGGGCACCCCGCCATGGGCGCGCATGAAGGCGTCGACCTCGCGGTCGATGGCGGCGGTGGTGACGCCGGCCCGGATCATCGGTGTCACGTGGTCGAGAGTCATGGCGGCGAGCCGGCCGGCCGCGCGCATGCCCTCGAAGGCTTCGGGCCCGTGGATCGGCACCGGCCGTTTGGTGCCGTCCTTGTCGATGATGTCGCGATTCATCCGGCTCATGCGTCGATCGTCACTGGCGGGTCGCGGCGGGCTCAGCCGGGCGGCTCGATCGGTCGGCCGAGGACCTCGGGGTTGAGCAGGAGCCCGGCTCCGGGGTCCTGGCCGCGCAGCACGGCCAAGGTGTTGGCGACCGTGCGCGCCGCCATGGTCTCGATCGCCCACTCGCTGGCGCCAGCCGCATGTGGGGTCAAGACGACGTTCGGCAAGGTCCTGAGGCGCGAGGTCTCGGGCAGAGGCTCGATCGCCACGACGTCGAGGCCGGCACCGGCGATCGTGCCGCGCTCGAGGGCCTCGACGAGCGCCGGCTCGTCGACCAGGCCCCCGCGGGCGGTGTTCACGAGGAAGGCCGTGCGCTTCATGAGCCCGAGCCGGCGGGCGTCGATCAGGTTGCGGGTCTCGGCGGTCAAGGGCGCGTGGAGCGAAACGAAGTCGGCCCGCTGCAGGAGCTCGTCGAGCGGCACGAGGGTGCATCCCAGCCGGGCCAGGGTCTCGCCGTCCATGTAGGGATCGGCCACCAGGACCTCCATCCCGAAGCCCTGGCAGCGCTTGGCGAGCGCCCGGCCGATCCGGCCGAAGCCGACGATGCCGACGGTCGCCCCGGTGAGCCGGCCGTGGAACAGGAGCCGCCACTCGCCCTCGCGGACCGCCCGGTCGTAGCGCGGGATGGCGTGGGCGAGGGCGGCCATGAGGGCGAAGGCGTGGTCGGCGACCGGTTCGTGGTTGGAGCCGAAGGCCATCGCGACCGCGACCCCGTGGCGGGTGGCGGCGGCGAGGTCGATCGCGTCGTAGCCGACGCCGAGGCGGGCCACGACCCTGAGGCCGGGGGCGGCGGCGAAGACTCGCTCGGTGTAGGGCTCCTGGCCGGCGATACTGGCGACGCAGCCCGGCAGATGGCGAAGGAGCTCTTCCTCGCGCATGGGCCGACCGTAGGGGTTGGGCAGGAGCTCGTAGCCGGCCTCGACGAGCGGCTTCAACAGATGCTCGCGGCCCTGCAGGTGGACCACGGCGACCAGCACCCGTCCGGGCCCGGCCGGGGCGGGGGCCGCGACCCGCCGGTGTACCGAGACCTTGCGCTCGAGGAGAAGCGGCTCGGCCCGCTCGCGGTACCAGGCGAGGTAGGGGGCGGCCTTGTGGGCCTCGAAGGCGGCTTCGTCGACATAGACCTCGTAGACGAAGGCGCGGTCGGGGTCGGAGCCGTCGCGGACCACGTCGAACTGCAGGCAGCCGGGCTCGTGGGCGCGGCTGTTGCGGGCGTGCTGTTCGATGAGCGGCAGGAACTCGGCCATCCGGCCGGGCCGGACCTTGAATTCGGCCAGCACGACGAGCGCCTCGTCTCGCGCCACGGCTCCTCTCCCCGAGCGTCTTCGGGCCTACCCGCCCGCCGACCGGGCGGCGCGCGAGCGGACATGCTCGCGCCAGGCGGCGTAGCAGCCGGCGCCGACCACGACGAGGGCACCCGTGACCGTCCAGCGGTCGGGCAGGTCGCCGAAGACGAGGTAGCCGATGAGGACCGCCCAGACCAGCATGGTGTAGGCGAAGGGCTGGACGACGACCGCGGGCAGGCGGGCGAGGGCCCGTACGAGGCAATAGTGGCCGAAGGCGCCGAGACCCGCCAGCGCGAGCAGCAGGAGCCAGTGCTCGGGCGCGAGGGGCACCCAGAAGAGCGGGCCCACGAGGGTCAAGAGCGCCGCGCCGCCCACGGTCTGCCAGAGGAAGCTCGTCTGCGGCGGGTCGGCGAGCGCCGCGAGGCGGGTGAGGATGTTGTAGACCGCGTACATGAAGGCCGCGAGCAGCGCCAGGAGTGCCGCCGGATGGACCACCGAGACGCCGGGGCGGAGGATCAGGAGGATGCCGAGGAAGCCCATGGCGACCGCGCTCCAGCGCCGCCAGCCGACCCGCTCGCCGAGGAGCGGGACCGAGAGGGCGGTGACGAGGAGCGGGGTGAGGGCCAGGACGGCGTGCACGTCGGCGAGCGGCAGGGCGCGGAAGCAGAGCAGGACGATGCCCATCTCGACCACGAGCAGGGCGGTGCGGCCGAGCTGGAGGGCGGGTCGCGCCGAGCGGGCGTTGCGGATCGCCCAGCGCGGCCCGACGGCGAGCAGTACGAGCGGCACGGCGGAGAGATGCCGGAGCCAGAGCACGAGCGGGGCCGGGTAGGCGCTCACGAGGATCTTCGAGATGCCGTCCATGGCGCCGAAGCAGGCCATGGCGAGGAGCGCCAGGCCGATGCCGCCGAGATCGGCACCGGGCCGCGGGGCGGGGCGCTCAGCCGGCACCGGGCGGCCGGCGGTCGGCGAAACCGGTGGTCGTCTCGAAGGCGTGGGCGGCGCGCAGGAGGAGCGCCTCGGCGAAGGGCCGGCCGACCAGCTGGAGCCCCACCGGCATGCCACGCGAATCGAGGCCCACGGGTACCGAGAGGGCCGGCAGGCCCAGATAGTTGGCGAAGCCGATCGCCGAGCCCACGGCGTTGGAGACGGCGACGAAGCGGGCATCCGCACCCGTGTCGGTCTCGGCGATGGTCGGCGTGCGCACCGGGCAGGTCGGCAGCGCCAGGATGTCGCAGTCGGCGAAGACCTCGGCCACGAACCGCTCGAGCAGCGGGGTGCGCAGCTGGAGCGCCTGGAGATAGTCGACCGCCGAGAGGGCGAAGCCCGGCATCATGCGGGCGAGCGTCTCGCGATTGTAGTCGGCTCGGCGGGTGCGGACGAGCTCGCGATGGAGCGCCGCGCATTCGACCGTGAGCACGACCCGGCGCAGCGCGTTGAGCCGCGCCATGCCCGGGACGGCGCGCTCGTGGACGAGAGCGCCCAGCTCCCGGAAAGCGGCCCTGGCCGCGCTCAGGAGGGCCGCGATCTCGGCCTCGGGCTCGACCTCGAGGCCGGCCCCGGCGAAGCCGATCCGCAAGCCCTTCACCCCGTCCGCGATGCCGGCCTCGAGCGCGCCGGGCGGGCGGCCGCTCGTGGTCCGGTCGGCCGGGTCGGGCCCGGCGATCGCCTCGAGGAGGAGGGCGCAGTCGCGGGCGGTGCGGGCGAGCGGGCCCACATGGTCGAGCGAATAGGAGAGCGGCATGGCACCCGCGCGGCTCACCCGGCCGAAGGTCGGCTTGATGCCGACGATGCCGCAGAGTGCCGCGGGCACGCGGATCGAGCCGCCGGTATCCGAGCCGAGGGTGCCGGGGACGAGCCGTGCCGCGACCGCGGCGGCACCGCCGCTCGTCGAGCCGCCCGTGACCCGGCTCGGGTCCCAGGGGTTTCTCGGGTGGCCGGTGTGCGGGTTGTGGCCGGTGATGCCGAGGGCGAACTCGACCATGTTGAGCCGGCCGAGATCGATCGCGCCCGCTTCGTCGAGCCGGGCGATCACGGTGGCGGTGCGCGGGGCGATACGGCCCCTGTGGATCTTCGTGCCCCACTCGGAGAGCTCGCCCGCGCGGTCGAACATGTCCTTGTGGGCCATCGGCACGCCGTGCAGCGGCCCGACGATGCGGCCCCGGGCGCGCAGCCGGTCGAGCGCCTCCGCGCGGGCCAACGCCCGCTCCGGCCACAGCCGGGCGACCGCGTTCAGCGCGCGGCCGCGCCGGTCGAGCGCGGCGAGGGCGGCCTCGGTCGCGGCCTTCGCCGTGACCTCGCCCCGCCGCAGCCGGGCGGCGAGCTCGGCCAGCGGGAGATCGAGGAGCTCGCCGCTCACGGCCGCTCTCCGGCCACCGGCGCCGGCTCGGCGAGCCGCTCGAGGGTGGCGGTGAAGTCCTGCGGCTCGAGGCCGAAGGGCAGGAGCTCCGCCGCCGCCTCGCGCACCGCCCGGGCGAGCGCCTCGGCGGTCCGCCGATGCTCGGGCTCGACGGCGATCTCCTCGGGGCTCGTCGGGGTCTCGTCCATGGCCTCGCTCCGCGCTGTCCGGGATCGGGTTAGCACCGTCCGGCCCGGCCATGAACGGCTCTCGCCGGGGCGGCGGGCATGCGCTCGGTCGCCGGCCCCCCGACGCGCGGGCGGGCTGCGTCGGCGACCGTTGGCCGCACCCGCGCCGCGCTCTAGATGGTCGCGGAAGATCGCTCCGGACGGCGCGTCCGAGCGGGTGTGGGGGTGGGCATGGTCGAGCCGAGGACGATCGCGGCCGTGGAGGCGACGGAAACCGCCGAGCGGCTCGCGCTCTTGCGGGCGATCGAGCGCAAGATCCTCTGGCTCTCCGCCTGGACGATCCACCACGCCAACCACCTCCGCCCCTCGCGCGACAAGCTCAAGGTCGGTGGCCACCAGGCCTCCTGCGCCTCGGTCGCCTCGATCGTCACCGCGCTCTTCTTCGACGTCCTGCGGCCGGGCGACCGGATCGCCGTCAAGCCGCACGCGAGCCCGATCTACCACGCCGCCATGTATCTCTTGGGCCGGCAGACCCGCGAGCGGCTCGAGCGGTTCCGAGCGCTCGGCGGTGCCCAGGCCTACCCCTCGCGCACCAAGGACGCCACGGGTGTGGACTTCTCGACCGGCTCGGTCGGCCTGGGTGCCGCGATGACGCTCTTCGCTTCGCTCGCCCAGGACCATGTGCGCCTGCGGGGCTTCGCCCCTCCCGAGCTGCCCGAGGGGCGGATGGTGGCGATCGTCGGCGACGCCGAGCTCGACGAGGGCAACGTCTTCGAGGCCCTCCTCGAGGGCTGGAAGTACGACGTGCGCAACCTCTGGTGGGTGATCGACTACAACCGCCAGAGCCTCGACCGCGTCGTGCCGGAGAAGCTCTTCGCCAAGATCGAGCAGTTCTTCGCGACCGTGGGATGGAACGTCGTCACCGTCAAATACGGCAAGAAGCTGCAGGCGGCCTTCGCCCGGCCGGGCGGCGAGGCGCTCAAGGAGTGGATCGACGCCTGCCCCAACGATCTCTACGCCGCCTTGACCTTCAAGGGCGGTGCCGCCTGGCGGGCGCATCTCGAGAGCGATCTCGGCCGCAACCCGGCGATCCGCCGGATCCTCGACGAGCACGACGACGCCGCACTCGCGGCACTCATGACCAATCTCGGCGGGCACGACCTCGAGGCACTGCTCGAGGCCTTCCGGGCCGTCGCCGACGACCGGCCGCACTGCTTCATCGCCTATACGGTGAAGGGCTACGGGCTGCCGATGGCGGGACACAAGGACAGCCACGCGGCCCTCATGACGCCCGAGCAGATCGAGGCGCTCAAGCGCGCCCACGGGATCCCCGAGGGCCGCGAATGGGACCCCTTCGCCGGGCTCGAGGTCGAGGAGGCGACGCTGCGTCGCTTCCTCGCGAGCGTGCCCTACGCCCGGCGGACCGAGCGGTTCGAGGCGGCGCGCGTGCCGGTGCCGGCCGCTCTGCCGGCCGGCCGGCGGTCCCCCCTGGCCTCGACCCAGGAGACCTTCGGCCGGATCATGGGCGAGCTCGCCCGCTCCGACCTGCCGCTCGCCGATCGGATCGTCACCACCTCGCCCGACGTCACGGTCTCGACCGGGCTCGCGGCCTGGGTCAGCCGGCGCGACGTCTTCAACCGCAAGGAGCACGAGGACGTGTTCCGCGCCGAGCAGGTGACCTCGCCCACGCTCTGGCGCGAGAGCCGCAGGGGCCAGCACGTCGAGCTCGGCATCGCCGAGAACAATCTCTTCTTGAACCTCGCCGCCCTCGGCCTCGCCCACGAGCTGTTCGGTGCGCGCCTTCTGCCCGTCGGCACGCTCTACGACCCCTTCATCGCCCGCGGTCTCGATGCCTTGACCTACGCCTGCTACCAGGGCGCCCGCTTCCTCCTGGTCGCCACGCCGTCCGGTGTGTCGCTGGCACCCGAAGGTGGGGCGCATCAGTCGATCGGCACCCCGCTCGTGGGAATGAGCCAGCCCGGGCTCACCTATGTCGAGCCGGCCTTCGCCGACGAGGTCGAGGTCGCGCTCCGCTGGGCCTTCGCGCATCTACAGGAGCCCGAGGGCGGCGCGGTCTATCTGCGGCTTTCGACCCGCCCGATCCCGCAGCCCGAGCGGCGGATGGACGCGGCACTCGAGGCCGCGGTGCTCGACGGCGGCTACTGGCTCGTCGAGCCCGCTCCGGGTGCCGAACTCGCGATCGTCTTCACGGGCGCGGTCGCACCGGAAGCGCAGGCGGCGTTCGAGGCTGTGCGCGAGGAGGTCCCCGGGGCGGGGCTCCTCTGTGTCACCTCGGCCGACCGACTGCTCGCGGGCTGGCGCTCGCGCGGGCGGGAGTCCCGGGCGGCCCGGCTGCTCGCGTCGCTCGCTTCGGATGCGGGGCTCGTCACGGTCCTCGACGGCCACCCCGCCACGCTCGCCTGGCTCGGCTCGGTCCGCGGCCAGCGGGTCGAGGCACTCGGCGTCGACCGGTTCGGCCAGTCGGCCGACATCCCCGATCTCTACCGGGTGATGGGCATCGACACCGAGGCGATCCTGGACGCCTGTGCCCGCGCGCTCGTCGAGCGGGCTCGCGGACCGAGATGAGCCGCCCGCCGGCGAGGTGCCGCTTGTCGGTCGCGCTCGCGGCTCTTACACGCGGCCGCGCACGGGTGAGCGATCGGGGGAGACGGCCATGGACATGACCGGCGAGTACCGGATCCCGGCGGCGCGCCGGAAGGTCTGGGAGATGCTCAACGACCCGGCCATCCTGGCTCGGGCGATCCCGGGCTGCGAATCGCTCGAGAAGCTCTCCGACAACGAGCTCCAGGCGCGGGTCAAGGCCAAGGTCGGGCCGGTGAGTGCCACCTTCACGGGCAAGGTCCGGCTCGAGGACCTGAACCCGCCCGAGAGCTACACGATCACGGGCGAAGGCTCGGGCGGGGTGGCGGGCTTCGCCAAGGGCGGGGCGAAGGTGCGGCTGCTCGAGGACGGGCCGCAGGCGACGATCCTCCGCTACGAGGCCAAGGCCGAGGTCGGCGGCAAGCTCGCGCAGATCGGCTCGCGGCTGATCCAGGGCACGGCCAAGAAGATGGCCGACGACTTCTTCGGCAAGTTCGCCGAGCTGGCCGCTGCGGCGGCGCCGGCGGAAGCCGCCGCCCCGGCTGCCGAGATCGCCCCGGCCGCCGGCGAGGCCGCGCCGCCGCCACGACCGACCGCGGCACCGCCGGCACCCGCGCCGGCCCCGGCGGGGCTCGCGGGCGTTCCCTGGATCTGGATCGCCGCCGCCGCGGTCGCGCTCGTGGTCCTGCTCTGGGCACTCTTCGGCGGCTGAGCGGAGCGTTCTCGGACGTCGAGAATTTCGCAACCTTCCTCTGCCAGAGGGCGGGTCGAGGCGGGGAAGCCCGCGTTGACGCTCGTCGGAGGGCCACCTAGGTTGCCGGACGCCGGAAAGACGATCGGGCCGCCGTCCCGCGGGTCGCCGTGGGATCTCCGCGCGGGCGGGGCGCGGCCTCTCGAGATGCCCGAGGAAAGGGAGGGTCGAGCCGATGCGGATTTCGATGAAGGTCAACGGCAAGGCGGTGAGCGGCGAGGTCGAGCCGCGCACCCTGCTTGTCGAGTTCCTGCGCAACCAGCTCGGCCTCACGGGCACCCATGTGGGCTGCGACACGAGCCAGTGCGGCTGCTGCGTGGTGCACGTCGACGGTGTCTCGGCCAAGTCTTGCACCATGCTGGCCGTTCAAGCGGACGGTTGCTCGGTGACGACGATCGAGGGCCTCGCCCAGGGCGGCAAGCTGCACCCGCTCCAGCAGGCTTTCCACGAGCATCACGGCTTGCAGTGCGGCTTCTGCACGCCGGGCATGATCATGAGCGCAGCGGACCTCCTGCAGCGCAACCCGGATCCGACCGAGCACGAGGTGCGCGAGTGGCTCGAGGGCAATCTCTGCCGCTGCACGGGCTACCACAACATCGTGAAGGCGATCCTGGCCGCGGCGCAGACGATGCGCGCGACGGCCAAGGCCGCCGAGTGATCGTCGGCGGAGGAGGCGGAGGCGAGGATGGCTGAGAAGGGCATCGGCGCGCGCGTCCCGAGGAAAGAGGACCTGCGCTTCATCACCGGCCGCGGCCGCTACACCGACGACATCAACCAACCCGGGCAGGCCTATGCGGTGTTCGTGCGCTCGCCGCACGCCCACGCCCGGATCAGACGAGTCGACAAGGCGCCGGCACTCGCTCTGCCGGGCGTGCTCGCGGTGCTCGACGGCCAGGACGTCGCCGCCGACGGGCTCGGCAACCTGATCTGCGGCTGGCTCGTGAAGTCGAAGGACGGCTCGCCCATGAAGATGGGCAAGCATCCGCTCCTGGCGCAGGAGAAGGTGCGCTACGTGGGCGATCGGGTCGCCGTCGTGGTCGCCGAGACCCTCGCCCAGGCCAAGGACGCCGCCGAAGCGCTGGTGGTCGAGTACGAGGAGCTCCCGGCGGTGGTCGATCTCGCCGGTGCACACGAGGGGCCGCTCGTGCACGACGAGATCCCGAACAACCTCTGCTACGACTGGGAGCTCGGCGACAAGGCGGCGGTCGAGGCGGCCTTCGCCCGAGCCCACCACGTGACCCGCATGGAGCTCGTCAACAACCGGCTCGTGCCGAACGCGATGGAGCCGCGAGCGGCGATCGGCCACTACGACCCGGGTCAGGACGCCTTCACTCTCTACCTCACGAGCCAGAACCCGCACGTCCACCGGCTCGTCATCTCGGCCTTCATCGGCATCGCCCCGGAGCACAAGCTGCGGGTCGTGGCGCCCGACGTGGGCGGCGGCTTCGGCTCGAAGATCTTCATCTACGGCGAGGAGTGCGTCGTCCTCTGGGCGTCGAAGAAGATCGGCGGCCGGCCCGTGAAGTGGACCGCCGAGCGGTCGGAGAGCTTCCTCACCGACGCGCACGGTCGCGACCATGTGAGCCGGGCCGAGCTCGCTCTCGACAAGGACGGCAATTTCCTGGCACTGCGCGTCAACACGAAGGCCAATCTCGGCGGATACATGAGCACCTTCAGCTCGTGCATCCCCACGTATCTCTATGCGACGCTCTTGGCCGGCCAGTACAAGACGCCCGCGATCTACTGCGACGTCCAGGCCTATTACACGAACACCGCGCCGGTCGATGCCTATCGCGGCGCCGGTCGGCCGGAGGCCTCGTTCCTGCTCGAGACGCTGATCGACCAGGCGGCGATGGAGATGCGGATGGATCCGGCCGAGATCCGCCGCAAGAACTTCATCCCGAAGACCGCCTTCCCCTACCAGACGCCGGTCGCCCTGGTCTACGACACCGGTGACTACGAGGCCTGCCTCGACGAGGCGCTGCGGCTCGTCGACTATGCCGGGTTCCCGGCGCGGCGGGCGCAGAGCGAGAAGAACGGCAAGCTGCGTGGTATCGGCATCTGCTGCTACATCGAGGCCTGCGGCATCGCGCCCTCGGCGGTGGTGGGCTCGCTCGGCGCCGGCGTCGGCCTGTGGGAGAGTGCCAAGGTGCGCTTCACCCACACCGGCAAGGTGCAGGTGCTGACCGGCACGCACACGCACGGCCAGGGGCACGAGACGACCTTCTCCCAGCTCGTCGCCGAGAAGCTCGGCGTGCCGTACGAGGACGTCGAGGTGATCCACGGCGACACCGAGAAGACGCCCGTGGGCATGGGCACCTACGGCTCGCGTTCGCTCGCCGTGGGCGGCGAAGCGCTCGTGCGCGCCTGCGACAAGATCATCGCCAAGGGCAAAAAGATCGCGGCGCACCTCCTCGAGGCGTCCGAAGCCGATATCGAGTTCAAGGACGGTAAGTTCACCGTCGCGGGCACCGACAAGTCGAAGACGATCGGCGAGATCGTCTTCGCCGCCTACGTGCCGCACAATTATCCGGCCGGGCTCGAGCCGGGGATGGAGGAGACCGCCTTCTTCGACCCACCGAACTTCACGTTCCCGTCTGGGACCTATGTCTGCGAGGTCGAAGTCGATCCGCAGACCGGTGAGGTGGACGTCGTCAAATTCGTGGCGGTCGACGATTTCGGCAACGTGATCAACCCCATGATCGTCGAGGGCCAGGTCCATGGCGGGCTCGTCCAGGGCATCGGCCAGGCCTTGCTCGAAGGCGTCCGCTACGATGCCGGCGGCCAGCTGCTGACCGGTTCCTACATGGACTATTGCATGCCGCGGGCCGACGACGTCCCGAGCTTCGAGGTGCACACCGCGCGCGGCACCGCCTGCACCTCCAACTCGATGGGGGTGAAGGGGTGCGGCGAGGCCGGGGCGATCGGCGCGCCGGCGGCGGTGATCAACGCGATCACCAACGCGATCGGCGTGCGGGTCGAGATGCCTGCCACACCCGAGCGGGTCTGGCGCGCCATCCAGAGCCGGCCGATGGCCAAGGCGGCCGAGTAAGGGGAGGATCGGATGTACGCCTTCAACTATCACCGTCCGGCCTCGCTCGCCGAGGCGGCCAGGCTGCTCGCGAGCAACCCCGAGGCCAAGCTCCTGGCCGGCGGTCAGACCTACATCCCCACGCTCAAGCAGCGCCTCGCCCGGCCCTCCGACGTGATCGACATCGGCGGCCTCGCCGAGCTCAAGGGGATCAGCGAGGAGGCGGGCGGGGTCACGATCGGGGCCGCGACCCGGCACGCCGAGGTGGCGGGCTCGGCGCTGGTCCGGCGGCTGATCCCGGCGCTCGCTTCGCTCGCCGAGGGGATCGGCGATCCGCAGGTCCGCAACCGCGGTACGCTCGGCGGCTCGATCGCCAACAACGACCCTGCGGCGGACTATCCGGCAGCGGTGGTCGGCCTCGGAGCGACCGTGCGCACGAGCAAGGGCCGCGCGATCGCCGGCGACGCGTTCTTCACCGGCATGTTCGAGACCGCCCTCGAGCCGGACGAGATCGTCACCGCCGTCCACTTCCCGAAGCCCGAGAAGGCGGCCTACGCCAAGTTCCCGAATCCGGCGAGCCGCTACGCGATCGTGGGCGTGTTCGTCGCCCTGACCGGGGGCGGGGTGCGGGTG
>DAIOUO010000004.1:0-13621 GCA_036759485.1 Geminicoccaceae bacterium
CGTAGCGCTCCCCGCGTCGAAGCGGAATGTCGAGGTAGTGCCCGGGTGCCAGAAACGGACTCGAGACTGGATCGGCGGTCACGCCCTCGTCGCCGAGCTCGAACCGGCAGGGGCCCGTCGCGTAGAGGGTCACGATCTCGATGTCGCTCGGGATCGGGACCGGGTTTCGCACCGAACTCGCGCCGACGGCGAGCTTCTGGGTGCCGCGGTAGTCGAACCCGAGGATCCCGATCGGGTTGCCGTTGTCGTCGAGGGGGAGGAGCAAACTCATAGCTGCGTCTCCGAGCGGACCCGGCAGGCCGCCGGGCGACGATCGCGAGCGCAGGCTAGTGCCTTATGGGAACTTTGTCAAGCAATAGACTCATATGCCTAACACCTGGATCGCGGGCCGTGGCTCCCGCGCGTGCCGCCGGCATCGGACGGCAGGCCTACTGGCTGACCCAGAGGATGCGTGCGAGCCAAGCGAGGCGGTCGGCTTCGATCACCTCTTCGGCCTGGCCTGCGCCGAGAACGTTCATAACCACGCGCTGTGCCGTGCGCCGGACCACGACGCCGAAGAGCACTTGACCCGAGCGCAGCCGGGCGATGGCGCGATCGTTCCGCCGAATGCTGCTGCCCGGCGAAACGACCACGATGTCCCCGGTTCGATAGACGGGCGGGGCCACGTCCCGATCGAGTTCGATCGCATAGGCGTGTTCGTCGTCGATCGCCGGATAGTCGATCTCTTCCCAGCCCGTGGCGTTGGGGAACCCCGCTGCGTCGAGGCAGGCTCCTCTCTCGACCTCGCCGAGACCCGTGCAGCGCAATCGGAAACCGCGACCGACCGGACTGCCGGGCGTGCCACCCTGCATGAGCTCGACGAAGTCCCGCATCGAAGTGTTGGTGGCATCGAGCACCTTCGCGACGCTTTCTGTGCTCGGCCAGCGGGGCTTGCCCTGCTTGGTAATGCGCTTGCTCTTGTTGAACGTCGTCGGGTCAAGTCCGGCGCGCTTGGCGAGACCCGAGGCGGAAAGCTTGTTCCGCGCGGCGAGGCGATCGATTCCGTCCCAGACCTGCTTGTGGGTCAGCATTAGGATGGCGCTCCGAAGCAGGGGAGTCCCTGTCTGTCTCGGAGCCTATTCTCTTGACAGGAATGCGTCCTGTCAGTAGGTTTAAATCCATGGCTCGAGCCATGCGGACATGTGGCTTCCGGTCTGCTGCGACCGCGTCTTCGGACGTTTCGCGGGCCATCGTGGTGTTCGAGGACCGAGCGTCCGCGCCAAGCCTCCGCTGGTTGCGGCCCGGCTTTCGCCATTGTTTCTGCCTAGTCCGTCGCCCGTGCGGCTGGGTCGTGTGTGATCCCCTCAAGTCGCGCCTGACTCTCGAGGTGGTCGCTCTGTATGACGAGACCGAACTCCTCCAGCATTATCGTCGGCTCGGGATGACGGCTCTGGTCGGGAACGCTGTCGGATCGACCCGTAGAGACGGTCTGATCCGTCCTCTGACCTGCGTAGAAGTGGTCAAGCGCATTCTCGGACTGCGCGCACCCGGTGTGTGGACGCCTTACCAGCTCTATCGCGCCCTTTGTCGCGCCGGCTTCGTCGCCTCGACCGGGGCCCGTGAAACCGGTAGTTGACAATCTTCCTATAACGGTATACGGTCCTTTTCGTTCGTTAGCCGAAGGTGCATCATGGCGCCGGAAAACCTCGAGTTGCTCCATGCGCGCGTGTGCCGTGCCAAGGCGCGCCGCGCCGCCTGGGAACCGCTCTGGCGCGAATGCTACGGCTTCGCGCTGCCTCAGCGCGCCGGTGGCTTCGCCGGCGATCAGGCGGCTGCCGTGCGCTTCGCCGACAAGCTCTTCGACGGGACGGCCATCGACGCCGTCGAGCAGCTGGCGGCGAGCCTCATGGCGGAACTCGTTCCGCCCTGGTCGGAGTGGTTCGGGCTTCGCCCGGGCATCGACGTACCACCTGAAGAACGCGGCACGATGGCGGAGTGTCTCGAATCGATCGCGAGACGCCTGCAGGGACATTTCGACCGCTCCAACTTCGCTGTTGAAATGCACCAATGTTTTCTCGATCTCGTCACTTGTGGGACCGCGCATCTTCTCTTCGAAGAGGCGCCACCAGGCACAAGCTCCGCCTTCCGCTTCACGGCGGTGCCGGTCGCCGAGATGTTCCTCGACGGTGATCGCAGCGGCGAGATCACCCGGTTCTACCGGATCACGACGCATACCCTGCAGAGTCTTCTGGATCGGGTCCCGGCCGCACTTCTGCCGGCATCGCTCGTCGGGCGGGTCGGCGACGATCCCGAGCGGCCGATCGACATCGTCGAGGCGGTCGAGCCCGAGCCTGGCCGAGGTCTCCGGTTCGTCCGCTTCGTGCCGCCCGGAACCGCCGGAGCGGAAAATGGTGCGATCCTGGGTGAGGGCTACTTCGAATCCTGCCCGTTCCACTGTTTCCGTTGGGTCAAGGGTGCCGGCGAGCTCTACGGTCGCTCGCCCGTGATGGCGGCACTTCCGGATATCAAGACGGCCAACAAGGTCGTGGAGCTCATTCTCAAGAACGCGTCGATCGCGGTTACGGGGATCTGGTTGGCCGAGGACGACGGCGTCCTCAACCCGGCGAACATCCGCCTACAGCCCGGCAGCATCATCCCGAAAGCCGTCGGCTCGGCCGGCCTGACCCCGCTCCAGGCGCCCGGACGTTTCGACGTCTCCCAGCTCGTGCTCGAGGACTTGCGGGCACGCATCCGTCACACCCTCCTGGTCGACCGCCTCGGGCCGACCCGAGGGCCGAAGATGACCGCGACCGAGATCCTCGAGCGCGCTGCGGAGACCTCGAGGCTCCTGGGTGCCGTGTTCGGTCGCCTGCAGGCGGAGCTCTTGGTGCCGCTCGTCCAACGAGGGCTGGCGATCCTTCGCCGTCGCGGCGAGGTGCCTGCACTCTCGATCGACGGTCGCACGGTAGAGATCGACTATCGCTCGCCACTGGCGCGCGCCCAGGCACGGGTCGACGTCCAGAACACCCTGATGTGGCTCGAGGCGGCGGGGCGGTTGGGACCCGAAGCCCAGGCGGTGATCGACGCGCGGGCAGCAGCGATCTGGCTCGCAAGGGCGTTGGGTGTGGCGGGCGAACTGGTGCGGGAAGACGCCCCGCGGATCGGTTTCACCGGCATCGGCGCTTTCTCCGGCCGTGCTTCGGAAAACGGCGATGCGTGACCGGCTCCTCGAGGCAGGCTGGGAAGCTCTCGGTGAGCAACCGAACTCGGTCGCTCACGAGGACGAGCTGGCCCGTGCCTTCGCCCAATGCTTCCGCGATGCGGCCGGGGCGATCGTGCTCGAACACCTGAAGAGATGTTTCCTCGACCGTCGACTGGGCCCCGCCGCCAGCGACGCGGAACTCCGTCACGTCGAAGGTCAACGATCCGTCGTGGCCCACGTCCTGGCTCTGATCGAACGAGGCAGACGAGGGGCCGGACGGGCTGCGAACGAACGAAGGACGATGCCGTGAACAGCGAGATCGAAGAGCGATCGGAGATCGAGGGAGCCGGCCCGACGGTCCCGGACCCGGAGCCGACGACCCCATCGCGACCGCTCGATGTGCCGGAAAAGTTCTGGGACCCCGAAGCCGGCGCGATCCGGGTGGACGCTCTCCTGCGTTCCTATCTGGAGCTCGAGCGCAAGCTCGGTCGAAGCCTGCCGCAGCCCGAGGGACCCGACGATCACGGGGCACGCGAGCGCCTCTTCGCCGCCCTCGGTCGTCCGGCGGCCCCGGATCAATACGAGATCGCGAGCAAGAGCGACCTGGTTCGGCCGGATCCCGAGATCAACGCGAAGCTGCACGCCGCCGGCTTCACCCAGAGCCAGGTCCAGATGGTGTACGACCTCGCGGCCGAGCGGCTCATGCCGATGGTCGAGCGCTTGGCCGAGGAAGCCGAGGTCACCCGGCAGGTCGAGCGTCTGGCGAGTCACTTCGGCGGCCACGAGCGCTGGCGCGAGGTGGCCCGCGAGATCAAGACCTGGGGCGAGGCGCATCTCGAACCCGAGGTCTTCGCGGCACTCTCGAGCAGTTATCAGGGCGTTCTGACCCTGCATCGGATGATGCGGAGCAGCGAGCCCGAGTTGCTCGGCCGCACGGACGACGGCGCCGCACGTCTCGACGAACAGACGCTCGACCGAATGGTTCGCGATCCGCGCTACTGGCGCGATCGCGACCCGAGCTTCATCGCGCGCGTCACCGAGGGCTTCAAACGCCTGTACGGCGAATGACGCGCAACGCCGGAGGGACAACCGCGAGGCCCGCTCCGGCGACCTCCCCGGGTGCGTTCGGCCCCCGTCCCGGACAACCGCTGCGCCCCGGATCGGTTCGACACCAAGCACGAGGATGCCGATGTCGATGAGCATCGACCAAGCGTTCATCAAGCAGTTCGAGCGGGAGGTCCACGCCGCCTATCAGCGGCAGGGCTCCAAGCTCCGGCCGACCGTTCGAACCAAGACCAACGTCCGTGGCAGCACGACCGTTTTCCAGAGGGTCGGCAAGGGCACGGCTGCCACCAAGGCGCGTCACGGCATGGTGCCCGTGATGAGCGTCGAGTTCACCAACGTCGAGGCTGTCCTGGTCGACTACTACGCCGGCGAGTGGGTCGATCGGCTCGACGAACTCAAGACCAACATCGACGAGCGCCAGGTGCTCGCCAATGCGGGCGCCTTCGCGCTCGGCCGGAAGACCGACGAACTGATCATCAAGGCCCTCGCCCAGAGCCCCCATTCCGTGGGCTCCCCGAGCGAAGGGCTGACCAAGCAGAAGGTTCTCGCCGCCTTCGAGTTGCTCGGTGCCCACGACGTTCCGGACGACGGTCAGCGCTTCGCGGTCGTCGGCTGGAAGCAGTGGTCGGAGCTTCTCGCTCTCCCGGAGTTCGCGAGCGCCCAGTTCGTCGGCGACGACCAGCTCCCCTGGCGCGGGTCGCAAGCCAAAATGTGGCTCGGTACGCTGTGGATCGCCCATTCGGGTCTGCCCATCGAGGCCGGTGTCCGCACCTGCTTCTGGTACCACCGCAGCGCCGTCGGACACGCCGTCGGTCAGGAGGTCGTGACCGACATCACCTGGCACGGCGATCGGGCCGCCCATTTCGTCGCCAACTCGATGTCGCAGGGCGCCGTCCTCATCGACGAGAACGGCGTCGTCAAGATGCCCTGTCTGGAGGCGTGATCATGGCCTGTGATACGCGGAACTTGAGCGCTCTCGCCTACGCCAATGGCTTCACCCTCTGGCATTACCGGACGAGCGACACGATGGCCGATGTGAGCGTGACCGGCTACTTCAACCCGGCCGCCTCGATGCTTCGTGTCGGTGACTTCGTCATCGCGAATGCCGGTATCGGCGTCGTGCCGACGCACGGCCTGCTCGTCGTGCGGGGCAACGCGAACGGCGTCGTCGATCTCAGCGACGTGACCCCGGTCGGCGCCACCAACGCGGCCTGAGGGCTCGCGATCGTAGTTTCCTCCCAGGACCGGCACGGTCGCCTCGCACCACCTTGCGACCGCGACCGTGCCGGTTCCCCCAAGCCGGAGGTTCCTGCCTTGGGACGGTTCTCGGGACACCGCGCGCTCGCGGTGGCGGTCCTCGTCGCGACCCTCGTCCCGCCCGTTCTGGCGAACGAGGCGACGACCTGTGAAGGTGCACAGCTCGAAATCCTGGCCGAGCACTTGGCGGAGGCGAAGCGGTTCACGGTGGCCGATGGCCTCCTGCCGCCGCTGCTGGGGCTCTGGCCGGTCGATCCCGCAGTGATCGCCAGGTTGAACCCTGACGGTGCAACCATCTTCGCCCGCGAAGGACGACCGCTGCTCGTTGCCCTCACTCGGCGGGGCTGCGTCGTCGGCGCCTACGAGGCCGACCGCGCATTCCTCTGGCGTCGTCTGCGCGAGGCGCTGGGGCCGGCGATCTGAGCCGCGTCCCGGGCGAACGGAGCAAGCCATGCCTCATACCGACGTGAGCCTGTGCGCGACGGCGCTCGCCAAGCTCGGTGCTCGGCCGATCGCATCGTTCGACGAGCCGACCGCCGAGGCGGAGACCGCGGCGCGCCTCTATCCGGTCGTTCGGGATGCGACGCTGATGGCGCATCCCTGGTCGTTCACCCTCGCCCACGCCCGCCTCGATCGGGACCCGGAATCGCCGGCGGGCGACTTCGCGTTCGCGTTTCGGCTCCCGGCGGACATCCTCCGCACGATCTCGGCGGGAAGCGGCGGAACGGGGCGCGGCCTCGTCTACCGGGTGTTCGGCGGCCGCCTGCACACCGACGCCGACAGCGTTCTGTTGACGTACCAGCGGCGTCCACCGGAGGCCGAGTTTCCCGCGTACTTCGTTCCCGTGCTGGTCGCGAGATTGGCAGCCGAGTTCTGCCTGCCGCTCACCGAGAACGCCGCACGCGCTGAGGTCCTGTCGCGGCTCGCCGCCAGCGAACTCAAGCTCGCGAAACTGATCGACAGTCAGCAGGCGACTCCACAGCGGGTCGAAGACTTCACGCTGCTTCAGGCTCGTCTCGCATGACCCGCCAGATCCTTCTCAAGACGAGCTTCACCGCGGGCGAGCTCGATCCCCTGATGTTCGGACGGATCGACTTGCGTGCGCAGGAGGACGGTGCCCGCCGGCTGCGCAACGTTTTCGTCCAAGCCGGTGGAGGCGTGTCGCGGCGGCCCGGAACGCGCATCCTCGCCGAGGTGCCCGATGCCGTGCGGCTCGTGCCCTTCGACGACGTCGACGCGGCTTTCGTCCTGGTCCTCGCGCCCTTCCGTGTCGTCGTGCTGAGCGACGAGCTCGTCGTCGCCGATCTCGAGGCGCCTTGGTCGGCCGCCCACCTCCTCGACCTCGACTGGGCCCGTTACCGGGATCGCCTCTACCTCGTTCATCCCGAGGTTCGGGGCGTCGAGATCGTTCGACGGCGCGGGGCGAGCGGGTCCGGCGACATCTGGGAATTGCGCTTCTGGCAGTTCGAGACGGTCGAGTTGGAGCCGGGTGTGGTCCGCCCGCTCGCGCCCTTCGCCAAGATCGCGCCGCCCGACACGGCCCTGCGAGTTCGCCGCGACGGCACCGATCCGCCCCCCGGGGCTTCCGCAGGCGACTTCGTGATCGTGGAGGCCCGGCACTCTGACGGCGCCTCGGCACACAGAGTGTTCGAGCCCGGCCATTACGGCGTCTGGCTGCGGATCGGGGGCCGGCACGTCCGGATCGTCAACTACGTGGCTCCCGACCGAGTTCTGGCCAAGGCCTACGACGATTTCCCGGACAGCGCCTGGACGCTGCAATGGCAGGAGGAAGCCTTCAATCCGGCGCGCGGCTGGCCCCGTTCGATCAGCTTTCACCAAGACCGGATGGTCATCGGCGGCTCGCGCGACCTGCCCGACTGGGTCTGGATGTCGCGCACCGGCAGGCCGATGAACTTCGACCCCGGAACCGGTCTCGACGACGAGGCCATCGCCTTCCGCCTGTCGGACGAGACCAGCCAGGTCGTCACCGGGCTCGTGCCCGGCCGCAACCTGCAGATCTTCACCTCCACCGGCGAATGGATCGTCAAGGGCTTCCCGGTCACACCGAGCGGCACTCAGGTCGAGCGACAGACGCGCATCGGTTCGAGGATCACGCCGCGGGTCCGGCCGGTCGACGTGGACGGGGCGACTCTGTTCGTCTCGGCGAGCCGACGTGAGCTCCGCGAGTTCCTCTACACCGAGGTAGAGCAGGCCTATCAGGCGGCGGACATCGCCACGCTGTCTCGCCATCTCCTGCGGGATCCGATCGATGCGGTCTTCGACGGCATGCGGCGGCTCTTGTGGATCGTCCGCGCGGACGGCCGCGTCGCCACGGTGACGATCGATCGCAACGCGAATGTCGCCGCCTGGAGCCTCCAGGAGTTCGCCGGCGAGGCGTTGGCCGTCGCCTCGCTCCGCGACCGGCTCTTGCTGCTCGTGCGGTGGCGCGGTCGAACCCTCGTCGAGATGTTGAGCGACGGCTCCTGGCTCGATCACGTCCAGGAGGCGGAGGCCTCTCCTCCCACGACGACCTGGTCAGGGTTCGGCCGCCATGTCGGCGCCGAGGTCGTGGCCCTCGCGGATGGCGGCGAGGTGTTTCGGGGGACCCTGGTGACGGAGACGGTGCAACTCGCCGCACCCGCTTCGCGCCTCGCCGTCGGCGTGCCCTATTTCCACGAGATCGAGCCCGCTCCGTGTGCGGTGGCACCCAGGGGCGTCGCCCTGGATGCGGTACATCGTCCGATCCGCGTGACGCTGCGGTTGGCGGAGAGTCGGCGGCTGGTCGTCGATACCGGCAACGGCGAACGGATCGTGCCGCTGACATCTCCGGACGGGCCGACGTTTTCCGGGGACCACGCTCTTCGCGCAACCGGTTGGCGACGGGGTTACGACGCCCTTCTCTGGCGAATTCGCGACGATGCCGCCGCGCCTTTCACCCTTCTCGCTGCACAAACCGAACTGAAGGTGAACGACTGATGGGTGCGCTTAGTAGTCTCGCCACACTCGGTCTCGAACTCGCCCTCGCGCAGAAGGCACGCGAGGAGGAGAAGGACCGGCTCGAGGAGCAGCGCCGCCAGGAGATCCGACGGATCCGGCTCACCGACGCGGAGGATCAGCGTCGCCAGCAGGCGGCCCTCGCGCGCAGGCTCGCCCAGGAGCGGGCGAGGGCGGGTGCCATGGGGATCTCTGGCTCCGGTGGGTCGATCGATGCGGTGCTGCGCGGCCTCGAGGAAGAGAGCCGGGCACTGCAGGAAGCGCGCGGACGAGAGACCGCCGCACGGATCGCTGCCGTCCGAGATCGTTACGAAGGGCGAACCCGGCGCAGCCTCCTCGAGGGTGCGGGTCAATGGACCGAACTCGGTTCCAGGGCGCTGGGTGGCTTCGGCTCTTCCCGGCGCAGCCTCCTCGACTGAGATGAGCGCCGGGCGATATTCGTTGCGCGAACACGGACCAAGAGGCACGGACGCACCGGTTGCTGGACTTCCGAACATCAATTTCACGCGGTTCGTCTTCATGTGGAATCGAAGCCAGGGCCGCTCGACGCCACTTCTTCACCTGCAGATCTGCCAGTGGTTGGACGAGTGTTGGCGAGCCAACGATCGTCGTCTGCTGCTTCTCGTGTTCCGCGACTCGGGTAAGTCGACCCTGGCGGCACTCTACTGTGCGTGGCTGTTGTATGGTGACCCGGAACTTCGCATCCTGGTGCTGTCGGCCGAGCAGGGGCTCGCCACCAAGATGACGCGGAACGTGCGCGGGATCCTGGAGCACCACCCCCTCACCACCTGCCTGCTCGACCCGAGGTCGGAGAACTGGGCCGCCGATCAACTGACGGTCCGACGCCGCCGGGTCTCGCGCGATCCGTCGCTGTTGGCCCGCGGTATCCTCGGTAACATCACGGGATGCCGGGCCGATGTCGTCGTCTGCGACGACGTCGAGGTACCGAACACCGCCGATACCGAAGAAAAGCGGCGACTCTTGCGCGAACGACTGCGCGAGCTCAACTTCGTCCTGGTACCGGATGGTCTGCAGATCTATATTGGCACGCCACACAGCTATCACTCGATCTACGCCGAGACGCCGCGCCGGGAGCTCAACGAGGCGGAACCTTTCCTGGCCGGGTTCCGGCGTCTCACTTTGCCTCTGGTTCGCCGCTCGGGGGAGCAGCGTTGGAAGGAACGGTTTCCCGATGCGGCCGTCGATCGGCTCTTGAGCCAGGCGGGACCCGCCAAGTTCCGCAGCCAGATGCAGCTCCTTCCCACCCGGCCGGAGGACGTGCGGCTCGACCCCGATCGATTGCTGCCCTACGACGTTGAAGCGTCCCTCGTCTCGGTTCAGGGGCGGGACGAACTGTGGATCGGCGACAGGCGCATGGTCTCCGCGGCCGCCGCATGGGACCCCGCTTACGGACGTCCGGAACGCGGCGATTCGAGCGTCGTCGCCGCCGTCTTCGTCGACGCCCAGGGTCATTACTGGCTGCACGCGATCGAATATCTCGTGCTGCGTCCCGGCGCCGATCCGGAGGTCGACGACGCGACGAGGCTCTGCCGGGCGGTCGTGCGCTTTCTCGCACGCAACCATCTCCCGTCCGTCTCGGTCGAGACCAACGGCATCGGCGCCTTCCTACCCGCCCTGCTCCGCCAGGAGCTGCGACGGTCCGGGGTCGGCTGCAACGTGCTCCCGCGCGCGAACTCGCTCTCCAAGGAACGCCGGATCCTCGAGGCGTTCGATCCGCTGCTCGCCGCCCGGAGGCTGCACGTTCACAGGAGCGTCCTCCTTTCGCCCTTCCTCGACGAGATGCGCGAATGGCGTCCGGGTCGGCGCTGCCGCGACGACGGCCTCGACGCCGTGGCGAGCTGCCTGCTCGTCGAACCGGTGCGTCTGCCGCCCGTGGCCGCCCGACCACCGCTCCCGGGCTGGCGTCGCGGGCCCGCGAACTTCGAGGCCGCCACCGAGTTCACACCTTGAAGGCGCGCGATCTCGTGAGCTTGCTTTTCCACGTCCCTGCCTTAGGAAAGGGGCCGTGGCTCGACGGGAGGTCGGGATGATCCGGTTCGTTGGGGGGCTCGTCCTCGCACTGTTCGCTGCGGTCGCATCGGCCGCTGCGCAGGGGTTCCAACCCGCGGTCATCTTCGACATGGGAGGCAAGTTCGACAAATCGTTCAACGAGGCGGCCTACAACGGCGCCGAGCGGTTCAAGAAGGAGACCGGCATCGAGTACCTCGAGTTCGAGGTCACGCAGGAGGCGCAGCGCGAGCAGGCCATGCAGCGCATGGCCCGGCGCGGTGCCAACATCATCGTGGTCCTGGGCTTCCAGAACGGCACTCCGCTCAAGAAGGTCGCCGCCGAATACCCGAACAGCAAGTTCACGATCATCGACGCCGTGGTCGATTTGCCGAACGTGCAGTCGGTCATCTTCAAGGAGCACGAAGGCAGCTTCCTCGTCGGCATGGCCGCCGCTCTCGCCAGCAAGACCGGAAAGGTCGGGTTCGTCGGCGGGATGGACATTCCGCTCATTCGCAATTTCGCCTTCGGCTACGAGCAGGGAATCAAATACGTTAATCCGAAGGCGGAGCTCTTCGTCAACATGACCGGGACGACGCCGGCCGCATGGAACGACCCGGCGAAGGGCGCGGAGCTCGCCATCAGCCAGTTCGATCGTGGTGCCGATGTCGTGTACGCCGCCGCCGGTGGCACCGGTATCGGTGTCCTTCAGGCCGCCAAAGACAGGGGCAAGCTCTCGATCGGCGTCGACAGCAACCAGAACTACCTTCATCCCGGTAGCGTGTTGACCTCGATGCTGAAACGAGTCGATGTCGCCGTGTACAACGCTTTCCGTGATGCGCGCGCTGGGACCTGGAAACCCGGCCGCCTCGATCTGGGCTTGAAGGAGGAGGGGGTCGGCTACGCGCTCGACGAGCACAACCGGAGCGTCCTGACGCCCGAGATCGTAGCGAAGCTCGAGGCCGCGCGAGCCGACATCATCGCCGGGCGTCTCGTCGTCAAGGATTACTATTCGACACAGAAGTGAGCGCCCGCGGGCAGGCTCGCCTCGTGCCTGCACCGGCGATCGAGCTGCGCGGAATCTCGAAGCGGTTCGGCCCGGTCGTCGCCAACGACCGGGTCGATCTCGTGATCGAGGCCGGCACGATCCACGGCATCGTGGGCGAGAACGGTGCCGGCAAGACCACGTTGATGAACATCGTTTACGGTTACTACCAGGCGGACGAGGGCACCGTCCTGGTCGAGGGGCGCCCCTGTCCGATCGCCCGGCCGGTCGACGCCATCCGGGCCGGGATCGGCATGGTCCACCAGCACTTCATGTTGGTGGGAGCTTTCACGGTGCTCGAGAACATCCTGTTGGGGGCCGAGGGCGGGATGACGCTCCGCGACGGCCTCCGCCGGATGAGGGCGGAGCTCGGGCGACTGGCGCGCGAGCACGGCCTCGAGGTCGATCCCGACGCTCGGGTCGAGGATCTCCCGGTCGGGGTCCAGCAGCGCGTCGAGATCCTCAAGGCCCTCTGCCGGGGCGCAAGGATCTTGATCCTGGATGAGCCCACAGGCGTGCTCACCCCCCAGGAAGCAGACGAGCTCTTCCGCATCTTGCGGGTCCTTCGGGCACAGAGACGGACGATCGTCCTGATCACGCACAAGCTCCGCGAGATCATGGCGGTGACGGATCGGGTCAGCGTGATGCGCGGTGGACGGATGGTGGCGCATCGAGCGACCGCGGAGACGAGCCGCGAGGAGCTCGCCGAGCTCATGGTCGGCCGGAGGGTCCAGCTCCGCCCCGACAAGCGCGCGGCACGGCCTGGGCGGACAGTCCTCGAAGTGCGTGATCTCGAGGTGATCGACGACCGCGGCGTGCGGCGCGTGAAAGGCGTGTCCTTCGAGGCGCGCGCCGGCGAGATCGTCGGTATCGCCGGTGTCGCCGGCAACGGGCAGAGCGAGCTGCTCGAAGCGATCGCCGGCATCCGCGCGCCGAGCCGCGGCGAAGTTCGGCTCTCTGGGCGAGCGTCGCCGCGATCCGCGGAAGGGCGGCCCGGAGGACTCGGCCACGTACCGGAAGACCGGCTTCGCATGGGACTGGTCGCGACCATGGCCGCGGCCGAGAATGCCATCCTCGGATACCATCGCCGCCCGGCCTACAGCGCGCGCTTCCTGCTCCGGCGCCGGTACATCCACGCGACCTGCGCGGGCTGGCTGGAGCGCTACGACATCCGGCCGCGAGCGCCGACCCTGCCGGCGATCGCCTTCTCGGGCGGCAACCAGCAGAAACTCGTCGTCGCGCGCGAGCTCGAGCACGACCCCGACCTCTTGCTCGTCGGTCAGCCGACCCGAGGTGTCGATATCGGCGCGATCGAATTCATCCACGCGCGGCTCGTGGCCTTGCGCGACTCCGGCAAGGCGCTGTTGCTGGTCTCCGTCGAGCTCGACGAGATCCTCGCGCTCGCCGACCGGATCCTCGTCATGTTCGACGGCAGGATCGTGGGGGAGGTGGCGGCCGAGGAGGCCGACGAGCGCAGGATCGGCCTCCTCATGGCCGGGATCACGGCGGAAGCCGCTTGATGCGGACGGTCCGCGGCCTTCCGCTGTGGGTCGAGCTCGTGTTGTTACCGGGTCTCAATCTGCTCGCGGCGCTTCTGGTCGCGGGCCTCGTCGTGGTGCTCGTCGGCGAGGATCCTATCGCCGCCGTGGCACTTCTGCTGTACGGCGCATTCGGTTACGGCGAAGCCGTCGGTTACACGCTCTTCTATACCACCAACTTCGTGTTCACGGGTCTTGCCGTCGCGCTGGCGTTCCATGCGGGTCATTTCAACATCGGGGGAGAAGGGCAAGCATATCTCGGCGGCCTGGGTCTCGCGCTCGTGGCGCTGAACCTCGGCGATCTGCCTGGCGCGGTAGCCGTTCCGCTCGCAGTGGCGGGCGCCGCGCTCTTCGGTGGGGCATGGGCCGTGGTTCCTGGATGGCTCTACGCCCGGCGTGGCAGCCATGTTGTCATCACGACCATTATGATGAATTTTCTCGCTTCTGCCCTCATGACATACCTCGTCGTCAATGTTCTCATCAAACCTGGCCAGCAAATTCCGGAGACCGATATCTTCGCGGAAGCCTATTGGT
>DAIOUO010000004.1:13631-38162 GCA_036759485.1 Geminicoccaceae bacterium
GCCCCGTTGCTCGCTCCCTTCGGCATCGACCTCGGCCGCTCACCGGCCAATCTCTCCCTACTTCTGGCGCTCGCTTGCTCTGTCGCCTTCGCGATCTTCGTCTGGCAGAGCAGGCCGGGCTACGAGCTTCGTGTGGTCGGTCGGAGCGAGCCTGCAGCGATTTATGCGGGCATCGCCCCCGCGCGGGTGACGATACTCGCGATGACCCTCTCGGGCGCACTGGCCGGCCTGTTGGCCGTCAACGAGATCCTGGGCAGCCAGCATCGCCTCGTCCTGGGCTTCACGGGAGGCTACGGCTTCGTCGGGATCGCCGTAGCGCTCATGGGCCGCAACCATCCGGTCGGGATCGTCTTGGCCGCTCTACTGTTCGGAGCTCTCTATCAAGGAGGGTCCGAACTCGCATTCGATATGCCGAAGATCAGTCGTGACATGGTGGTTGTCATTCAAGGTCTCATCATTCTCTTCGCCGGTGCGCTCGAACACATGTTCCGGACGCCGCTCGAGACCCTGCTCGCTCGTCCGGCGACCGGGCACTGACATGGAAGGCCTCTGGCTTCAGGCGCTGCTCCTGGCCGACAGCACGGTGCGGCTCGCCACCCCGCTCGTCTTCTGCGCCCTCGCCGGGCTGCTCTCCGAGCGGGCCGGAGTCGTCAATATCGCCCTCGAGGGGAAGATGCTGGGTGGTGCCTTCGCCGCAGCCTCGGCTGCGGCGGTGAGCGGGTCCGCCTGGATCGGATTGATCGCGGGGATCGGCTTTTCCTGTGCGCTCGCGCAGCTCCACGGCTTCGCCACGATCACCCACCGGGGTGAGCAGGTCGTGAGCGGGATGGCGATCAACATCGCCGTGGCGGGTCTCGGCCCTACCCTGGCCGACGCCTGGTTCGGGCAGGCGGGGCGGATTCCTCTACCGAGCGGTGCCGCCCGCTTCGCGCCGCTCGAGCTTCCCGCTGTCGCGTCCATCGCGGGTGTGCCCGTGCTCGGCCCGATTTATGCCGAGGTCGTGAGCGGCCACAATCTTCTCGTGTATCTTGCGGTCGCGGCCGTGCCGACGATCGCCTGGGTCGTCGCCAAGACCCGCTTCGGCCTGCGTCTTCGCGCGGTGGGCGAGAGCCCGGAAGCGGTCGATACCGCCGGCGTATCGGTAGAGGCGGTCCGCTACGGTGCCCTCCTAGGGGCGGGCGTGCTGTGCGGCCTCGCCGGGGCCTATCTCTCCATCGCCCAGAATGCCGGCTTCATCCGGGACATGACCGCGGGCAAGGGGTACCTCGCCCTCGCCGCCCTCGTCTTCGGCAAATGGCGCGCCGTTCCCGCGGTCCTGGCGTGCCTTCTCTTCGCCTTCGCGGACGCGGTGCAGGTCCGCCTCCAAGGGGCGCCGTTGCCGCTCGTCGGCACGGTGCCGACCCAGGCGATCCAGGCCGTGCCCTACCTTCTCACGATGCTCCTGCTCGCGGGCTTCGTCGGCCGTGCGGTGGCCCCGCGAGCGCTCGGTCGCCCTTACGTGAAGGACCGATGAACGATCTCCTGGCGGCCGCGTCGCTGGCCCGCAGGCGGGCCTGGGCGCCCTATTCCGGCTTTCCCGTGGGTGCTGCGTTGCGCGCCTCGAGCGGCCGAATCGTGGCCGGCTGCAATGTCGAGAACGCGGCTTACCCGCTCGGCCAGTGCGCCGAGGCGACTGCACTCGGGGCCCTCGTCGCGGCGGGGGAGCGACGGGTCGTCGAGGCGCTGATCGTCGCGGCCGGTCCACCGCCCTGCACGCCCTGTGGGGGATGCCGTCAGCGGCTCGCGGAGTTCGCCGATGCCTCGCTT
This sequence comes from Geminicoccaceae bacterium, assembly GCA_036759485.1. Lineage (GTDB taxonomy): Bacteria > Pseudomonadota > Alphaproteobacteria > Geminicoccales > Geminicoccaceae > JANXAZ01. The sequence goes on from DAIOUO010000004.1 coordinate 15,438, forward strand.
CCCGTCCACGTCGCCGCCCCGGACGGGACGATCCTCCTGTCGACGTCGCTGGGCGAGCTCCTGCCCGTCGCATTTCGCCTGAGCTCCGGACCGGAGCCCGTCCGCGTTCTTGCGATCGACCTCGTCCGCGCTCGCGCGCCGAGCTTCGTTCCCGTCTTCGGACTGGTGCTCGGTTCGGGTCTCGGTGCCATAGCCGAGCGGCTCGAACCCTTGGCCGATCTCGATACGCGCGAGCTTCCGGGCTTTCCGGTTCCGACGGTCGAAGGTCATCGCGGCCGGTTGCGGCTCGGCGCACTGGCTGGGGTTCCTGTCGCATGCCTGCAGGGACGCCCGCATCTCTACGAGGGCCACCCGCCGAATGCGCTCGCGGAGCCGTTGCGCCTGCTTCGTGACCTCGGCTGCGCGGCCGTGATCCTGGTGAGCGCGGTCGGATCCCTGGGGCCGGAGATCGGTCCGCGAAGCCTCGCCCTCGTCGTGGATCATCTGAATTTTCACGGAACCAACCCGTTGATCGGGCCGAACGACGAGCGAATCGGCCCGCGCTTTCCCGATCTCGTGGACCTGTACGATCCCGCCCTGCGTGCGGTCCTTCGCCGCGCCGCTCATCGACTGGGGATCGAACTCGCGCAGGGCGTGCTCGCGGGCTGGTCGGGGCCGTGCTTCGAGACCCCGGCGGAGATCCGAATGCTCCGGCTTCTCGGGGCCGACCTCGTCGGCATGTCGATGGTGCCTGAGGCGATCGCGGCGCGGCACTGCGGGTTGCGGGTGCTCGGTCTCGGCGTCGTGACCAACTTCGCGGCCGGTCTCGCACCCACCCCGCCCAACCATGCCGAGACGATCGCCAACGCCGCGGCGGCCACGGACCGGCTCGCTGCCCTGTTGGAGTCCGCGCTCCCGGAGCTCGCTCGATGCCTTTGAACCTGTTTCCCGGCATCCTCGAAGCCGCCCGGCGGGCTCGAGCCGACCCGACGACCGCGCGCCGAATTCTCCCGCTCCTCGACCTCACGAGCCTTCGAGGCGATGAGAGCGACGGGGAGATCGAGGCACTGTGTGCGCGGGCGATCTGCCACGGCGTCGCTGCCGTCTGCATCTTCCCGCGCTACCTCGGCACCGCGCGTCGAGCACTCACCGGTTCTTCGGTTCGGCTCGCCACGGTCGCGGGCTTTCCGAGCGGCGGAGACGATATCGCCGCGACCGCCGAGGAGGTCGTGGCCGCCGTGTCCGCCGGCGCCCAAGAAGTCGATATCGTAGCCCCCCTGGCAGCGCTCCGCGAGGGCGACGTGGCGAGTGTCACCGAGCTCGTCGAGGCCTGCCGATCGGCGGTGGGTGCATCCGTGACCATGAAGTTGATCCTCGAGACCGGGCTCCTGCGGGACCCGGCGCTGATCACCGCCGCCGCTCGGGCCGCGGTGATGGCCGGGGTCGACTTCCTCAAGACTTCGACGGGCAAGATACCGGAAGGGGCTACCCCAGAAGCGGCAGCCCTCTTGCTCCAGGTGATCGACGAGACAGGCGGCCGCGTCGGCCTCAAGATCGCGGGCGGCGTCCGCACCTCGGCCGATGCCGCGCCTTATCTGGCGCTCGTCGACGCCTCCCTCGGCACGGATTGGGTCTCGCCCTCACGGCTCCGCTTCGGCGCTTCCGCCTTGCTCGACGATCTGGTCCGCATCGCCAATACCGACCCGATGTCGTGAGTGCGAGGCCATGCTGCTTCCGCAGGAGATCATCCGGAAAAAGCGTGACGGTTTCGAGCTCGCGCCCGCCGAGATCGAAGCGTTCGTCGCCGGGCTCGCGGACGGTCGCGTCGCCGATGCGCAGGCCGGTGCGTTCGCGATGGCCGTATGCCTTCGCGGCATGAGCCGAGCCGAGACCGTCGCGCTCACTCGGGCGATGACCCGTTCGGGCCGGGTCCTCTCGTGGCCAGAGGTTGCGGGCCCGGTGCTGGACAAACACTCGACCGGCGGGGTCGGCGACAAGGTGAGCCTGATCCTCGCACCTCTGGTCGCCGCCTGCGGCGGCTTGCTGCCGATGATATCCGGCCGCGGCCTCGGTCACACGGGCGGCACGCTCGACAAACTCGAGAGCATCCCGGGCTATTGCGCAGAGGTCGATCTGGATCGCTTCTCCGCGGTGGTGCTCGAGGTCGGCTGTGCCATCGTCGGTGCCACGGCCGAGCTCGCGCCGGCGGACCGGCGCCTCTATGCGATCCGCGACGTTACGGCGACCGTCGAATCGATCCCGCTCATCACCGCCTCGATCCTCTCGAAGAAATTGGCGGCGGGGCCGCGTGCCCTCGTGATGGATGTGAAGGTGGGCTCGGGGGCTTTTCTCCCCGGGCTCGATGCAGCCCGCGATCTCGCCCGTTCCATCGTCGAGGTCGCTGAGGGCGCCGGGCTCGCCTGCCGGGCCCTCCTCACCGACATGAGCCGTTGCCTCGGTCGCACGGCCGGGAACGCGCTCGAGGTCGCCGAGGCGATCTCGGTGCTCCGAGGCGAGCCGGCCGATCCCGCGCTGCTCGAGGTCACCTTCGCCTTGGGCTCCGAGTTGTTGCTCATGGGCGAGCTGGCATCGAGCGAGGCGGAAGCGCACGAGCTGCTCGCGAAGGCCCTGGCGTCGGGGCACGCCGCCGAACGGTTCGCGCGCATGGTGGTGGCTCTGGGCGGGCCTTCTGACCTGGTCGAGCGACCCCGGGACCACCTACCGGTTGCACCGATCCGCGAACCGATCGCGCCGGTGCGCCCCGGGACGGTGCGGGAGATCGACGCTCGCGCTCTGGGCCTCGCCATCGTCCGATTGGGAGCAGGGCGAACACGTCCCGGCGCGGCGATCGATCCTGTCGTCGGGCTCTCCGACGTCGCGGCGCCGGGCGAGTCCGTGGGCGGGGATCGCCCGCTCTGCATCGTCCATGCCCGCCGACCCGAGGACATCGCGCGCGTTCGCGCCGAGATCTGCGACTCCTTCGAGCTGGGCGACGCCGCAGCGAACCCCGCACCGGTCGTGCTCGAGCAGTTTCCGACTCGAGCAGCCGCCTTGACGTCGGCCCCGTCGTCGCCGTAAACGACACGACAGCGCAGCGGGCCGAACGGCCCGCCTTTTGTTGTCAGTCGAAAGGGTTCCACGATGGCCAGGCGCTGCGTGCTCTCCGGCAAAGGCGTGCTGACCGGCAACAATGTCAGCCACGCGAACAACCGCACCAAGCGCCGGTTCTTGCCGAACCTCCAGAACCGTCGCCTCTACAGCGAAGTGCTCGGCGAGGCGGTGGCCCTGCGGATCGCCACCAGCACGCTGCGTACGATCGAGAAGCGGGGCGGTATCGACGGCTATCTGCGCTCCGTCTCGGAAGCCGAACTCCCCTCCGAGCTGGTTCGGCTCAAGCGTCGGATCGAGGCCCGGGCGAGCGCCTGAGGCGTCCAGTCGACCGCGATCAGCACGGTCTCCTGCAACGGGTTGAAATTGTCGTCCGAAACGAGCCAGAGCCGAGTCCGGCCGTTGGCGCGTCGGTCGACTGCAACGGCTTCCATATTGTAACCCAAGCCTCGACCGCTCAAACTCACGAGTTCGACGGCCGGTTCGATGACATCCGGAAGGTCGGCGGCGCTGTCGACAGGTGTCGCCGTCAGGCGGGTCGCGAAGCCGTTGAGCAGGGATAGCCTGCGCTCCACGACGTAGAGCCAACCACTGTTCCAATCGGCGCCCGTCGGGGAGAACCCGGGAGCGGACCGATAGCTGAGCAGCCGCGAGCCCTCCGGAGCGAGCAGTACCGCGTCGTGCCGTTCCCCTCGGCCCGCCTCGGCGATGGCCAGGATCGCTCCGTCCGGAAGTGCCGCCAAGGCTTCTACGCCGCGATTGGGCGGCGCCGAGGCGAGCGGCTCGGGTAGCGGGCTGGGTTGGAGGTCGAGGAACCGCCGTTGTCGATCGATCTCGACAGCGGCCAGGCTGTGACGGCCCTCGACTGCGACCCGGTATTGTCCCGAGGCGATTCGGGTCAACTCCTCGGCGTCGGGACCGGGGCCGGAGCCGGCCGACCTCAGAGTCTGCACCCGCCAGGATCCCTCTCGGAAGGGGAGGCCATCGTAGGGATCGCGGTCCGCGGACCAGATCCATCCTCGATCGCTGAGGAGCAGGAGCCGCTCCGCTTCGACGACGAGGCCGGAGAAGCCGCCGAAACGCGGATCGTCGGATTCGAGATGCCAGCCCGGACCGAGCCTCGCGCCGGGGTGGACCCTCGCCGAAAGGTGGAAGTCGACCGGGTCGATGGATCTCGCCCGAACGGTCGAATGGAGGCCTGGTTCGACGTACGGGCCGGCGCAAGCCGCGACCGCGCAGAGGAGATCGAGCCAACCGAAGGTGGCGAGCAAGCGCCACCGTAAACGGAAAGGGCCCGCCGGAAGGCGGGCCCCCACACGCAGAAAGAGCGAAGCGTTCACTCGCGGTTTTGGCCGAAGAGCTGCAGCAGCATCATGAAGAGGTTGATGAAGTTGAGATACAGACTCAACGCACCCATGATCGCCTGCTTGGCGACGAGCTCGCTGCCAGCGCTCTCGACATACTCTTCCTTGAGCCGCTGCGTGTCCCAGGCCGTGAGACCGGTGAAGACGAGCACGCCGATCACGCTGATGGCGAACTGCAGGGCCGAGCTGCCGAGGAAAAGGTTGACGAGGCTCGCGATCACGATGCCGATCAGGCCCATGACCAGGAACGAGCCGAACTGCGAAAGATCTCGCTTCGTCGTGTAGCCATAAAGACTGACAGCACCGAAAGTCGCTGCCGTGATGAAGAACACCCGGGCGATACTCGTGCCTGTGAAGACGAGGAAGATGCTCGCCATCGACAGGCCCATCACGATGGCGAAGGCCCAGAACGTCAGCTGGGCCGCGCTCACGCTCATCCGATGCACACGTGCGCTCAGAAAGAACACGAACGCCAGCGGCGCCAGCATCACCACCCACTTGAGCGGCGTTCCGAAAATCACCGCCATCAGCGGCGGCGAGGTCGCCACGACGAACGCCGTGAGCCCGGTCATCGCGAGGCCCAGGCCCATGTAGTTGTAAATGGCGAGCATGTAGGCGCGCAGGCCTTCGTCGATGCGCTCGATCGCGACACCGCGGGCTTGCGCCACCCTGGGGTCCATCCGAAACGCCATGGCTCTCGTCCCTCCGCGAGGCGCCGGGCCGTGCCCGTCGCTCGAACGATATGTGCCGATGGCCGGCGATCGCAAGGCCCGCCCCGGCTCCCGGCATCCATTTGCGTGATCGACCCTTTGTCCGGCTTTCGAAAAGATGAAACCTCGTTCATGGCACACCCGCGACCGTCCTCCGCGGTCGAGCGGAGCCGCACCGGCAATCTCGGATTGCGACCGAGGTCCGAAACAGTATCATAAACCATCTTTCAGTCGGCGAGCCGCAGGGTCGCTTTCGTCGTCGGAGCGAGCCATGGCCGCGCGGCTCGGCGAAGAGATGCGGGGAGGCTCCGATGGCGAAGGTGCCCGAAGCCGGCGGCAGTGAACCGGCAGAGCGCGCGAAATCCGAGCCCCGTCCGACCGAACTGGCCGAGGCCGCATCCGATTTCGCGGTTTCGGCGGACGCCCGCCCCGGGACCCGAAAGCTCTCGCCGGCCGCCCGCGAGCTGATCCTTCGCCACGAAAGCGGCGGGCGGCTCTACTACGAGAACAAGCTGAGGAATCGACCTCACTGGCCGGGCTTCGCCTCCGGCATCACCATCGGCTTCGGCTGGGATCTCGGCTGCCACACTCGTGCCGATCTCGAGCGGGCATGGCGGCCGATCCTCGGGCCTGCGGTGACGGACCGTCTCGCCGCAGCCCTCGGGCTGCGCGCCGTCGAGCCCGATCGACAGGCCAAGGTGGCGCGCCTCGAGATGCTGCTCCGCAGCTTCGCCGACATCCGCATTCCGTGGGAGAGTGCGGAGAAGGTTTTCGATTCCGAGATGCTGCCGGCCGAGATCGCGCGGACCGCGCGCGTCCTTCCGAACACCGACGAGCTGCCGGACGACTGCTTCGGCGCCCTCGTCTCGCTGGTTCTCAACCGAGGAGCCGGGGGCTTCGACAGCAGCGCACCCCGCTACAGCGAGATGCGGGCGATCAAACGACACATGGCCGAGCGGGCCTTCGCACTCGTTCCCGGTGAAATCCGGCAGATGAAACGCCTTTGGCCCGAAAGCCCGGGCCTTCAGGCGCGGCGCGAGGAAGAAGCGGCGCTGTTCGAGCGCGGTGTCGCTCTGCTCGCAGGAAGGGAACCGCTCGTCAGGGGACTTGCCGGCGTCACCGCCGACGCGGCACCGCTCCCGGCGCTGGACGCTGCACCCGATCGGGTTGACCTCCGAGATCTTCCGTACCGTGCTCCTCTCGTGCCCTTGCCGGAGCGCTGGCCGCCATCCGAAGAGGTGGCCGCATATCTGGAGAGCTATTGTGCGGACGGCATGATCCTCGATCAGGGTCGGGACGGTGCCTGTACGGGCTACGGCCTCGCGGCCTGCATCAACTTTCTCTATTGGCGTCGATGGGTGGCAGCCGGCAGGCCTCCGGCGGCGAAGCCCGGCCGTGTGAGCCCGAGAATGTTGTACGAGCTCGCGCGGCACTACGACGAGTGGCCCGGGGAGGACTACGAAGGCTCCTCCTGCCGCGGTGCCATGAAAGGTTGGCACAAGCACGGCGTGTGCGCCGAGGAGCTGTGGCCCAGAGACGGGCGTCCCGACCCACGTTGGGCGGCCGATGCGGCCGAGCGGCCGCTCGGCGCCTACTATCGCATCGACCGCAGCGCGATCGGCGATCTGCATGCGGCGATCCGCGAAGTGGGGGCCGTCTACGTCTCGGCGATGGTCCATTCCGGGTGGCGGCTGGGCCGCCATTCCGAGCTTCCGCGGATCGCCTGGTTCCGCCGACCGCTCGAAGGCGGACATGCCTTCGCGCTGGTCGGCTACGAGCGGCGCGGCTTCATCGTCCAGAACTCGTGGAGCGAGGGCTGGGGCTATCGCGGCTTCGCGATCCTCGGTTACGACGATTGGTTGGCCAACGGGATGGACGCGTGGGTGGCGGTCACCGGTGCGCCGATCTCGAAGTCGGATGCGGTCGAGCCGGCACCGGTCGCGGTCGGTCGGCCACTGCAGCTGCGTGCCGGACTCGCCGGTCGGCGTCCGGCGCTCGACGATCCCCGCTGGGACGAGGTCCGGGCACGCAGACACACGCTCGTCGTCGGCAACGACGGGCGGTCCCTGCGGCGCCAGCCGGACGCGGCGACCTTCGTCGACGAGATCGATCTCTTGTTCCGTCGCCTCCCGGCGGCGGGCCTAGCCGAGCTCTCCAGCCGAAAGCTCCTCCTCTACGCGCATGGTGGCTTGAACAGGGAGGAAGCCGCGGTTCGCCGGGCCCAGGTGCTCGGACCGGTCATGCTCCGCAACGGCGTTTGGCCGATCTTCTTCGCTTGGCGGTCGGGCTTCGGCGAGACCCTGCTCGCGCAAATCGAGGACATCGGCCATCGCGTTCTCGAGGGGCTCGGGTTGCGGATGGGCCGAGCTGGTCTCGAGCGCTTCGAGGAAACGCTCGGCGAGATCCGCGACCGTTCGATCGAGTCGCTGGCGGCCCACGGGATCGCCCGTGCTCTGTGGTCCGAAATGAAAGAGAATGCCGAGGCCGCCTCGGAGCCGGGCGCGGCTCTCGTGCTCGCGGCCGAAGCCCTCGCCCGGCTGCGGGCGTCCGTTCCCGACCTCGAGATCCATCTGGCGGGCCACTCGGCGGGTTCCATCCTTCTCGGGCGTTTGCTCGCCCCGCTCGCCGAAAACCGGCTAACGGTGGGCTCGACCCATCTGCTCGCTCCGGCCTGCACCATGGACTTCGCCGCTCGAACCTACGGCACGGCGATCGGCCGTGGCAGACGCGCGGCCCTAGATCGTCGACGCTTCGCGATCTGGGTACTGAGCGACCGGAACGAACGTCGCGATGCGGTCGGCCCGTATGGCAAGTCTCTTCTGTATCTCGTCAGCCGGGCGCTCGAGCGTCGGCGTCACGCCCCACTTCTCGGCCTCGAGGCGTCTTGGGACCCGAGCGTGGCTCCGGAACGGGATCCGGTCGCTCTCGACGATCCGGGCCGCCTACGCTGGCTCGAGCTCTGGGCCGACGGACCGCCACCCGAGGTACTGCGCGAGCCCGAGGTGAGCACCGGACTCGGCTCGATACCGGCGACCCACGGCTCGTTCGACAACAATGTGCGGGTGATGACCGCACTCCTGCGCGTCGTCCTCGGTACCGAACCGACCGTGCCGCCGATCGACCTGTCCGGCTTTTGAAGCCGGCGTTGCTCAGAGCTTACGAGCGCGCTCCCGCAGCTCGAACTTCTGGATCTTGCCGGTCGAGGTCTTCGGAAGCGGCCCGAACACGACCGTCTTGGGCACCTTGTAATGGGCCAGATGCTCGCGGCACCAGGCGATGATCGCAGCGGCGTCCACCGCAGGCGCATCCGGCTTCAGGGCCACGAAGGCACAGGGCGTCTCCCCCCAGAACGGATCGGGCTTCGCGACGACAGCGGCTTCCATGACCGCCGGGTGGCGATAGAGCACCTCCTCCACCTCGAGCGAGCTGATGTTCTCCCCACCGCTGATGATGATGTCCTTGGATCGATCCTTGACCTCGACATAGCCGTCCGGGTGGACCACGGCGAGGTCACCCGTATGGAACCAACCGCCGCGGAACGCTTCCTCCGTGGCGGTCGGGTTCTTTAGGTAGCCCTTCATCACCGTGTTGCCACGCAGGAGCAGCTCGCCCATCGTCGTCGCGTCCGGCGGCACGGGCTCGAGCGTCTTCGGGTCCGCGACCATCAACCCCGCCATCGTCGGGTAACGGACGCCCTGGCGGGCGATCAGGGCCGCCCGCTCGCGCGGCTCGAGCGCATCCCAGGCGGGTTGCTCGACGCAGACCGTGGCCGGCCCGTACACCTCGGTCAGCCCGTAGAGATGGACGACATGGAATCCCATCGCCGCCATGGCCTCGATGACCGCGGAAGGGGGCGCGGCGCCACCCGTACCGACGACGACACGTTGCGGGAAAGGGCGCCGTGCCTCGATCGGACTGTGGATCAGCATGGTCAGCACCACGGGTGCGGCGCAGAGGTGGCTCACACCCTCCCCGGCCACGAGGCGAAAAATCTCCGCAGGGTCCACCTTGCGAAGACAGACGTGTGTGCCTCCGGCTGCCGTCACTCCCCAGGTGTAGGTCCAGCCGTTGCAATGGAACATCGGCAGAGTCCAAAGGTACACCGATCGCGGTGACAGTCCGAGGACGAGCGCGTTGCCCAGTGCATTCAGGAATGCGCCGCGATGGTGATAGACGACACCCTTCGGATTACCCGTCGTCCCCGACGTGTAGCAGAGCGACAGCGCGTCCCATTCGTCGACGGGCTCGACCGGAACGAAGCCCGGATCTCCCTCCGCCACGAGGGCTTCGTAATCGACGCCACCGGTCGGTTCTCCCGGAGCGGTCGGATCCACGATGTCCACCAGCTGCGGCGGTCGAGCCAGCCGAGCAACGGCGGCCTTGGCGAGGGGCCCGTACTCGCCGTCGACCATGAGGACCTTGGCTTCACCGTGTTCGAGGATGAACGCGATCGTCGCCGGATCGAGCCGCGTGTTGAGGGCGTTGAGCACGGCCCCGGCCATCGGGACGGCGAAATGCGCCTCGAGCATCGCCGGGATGTTGGGGCACAGCACCGCCACCGTGTCGCCGCGTCCGATCCCGCGCCGCACCAGAGCAGAGGCGAGGCGGCGACAACGCTCCGAGATCTCGCCCCAGCTCCAGCGCCGGTTGCCATAGACGACCCCTACCCGGTCGCGGAACACGAGACCGGCCCGCACGAGGAAATCGATGGGAGTCAGGGGCCGGAAATTGGCCGGCGTGCGGTCGAGCGCCACGTCGAAGATGCTGGAGGCGCGCGTTCCCCCCATCCCGAACCCTCCCTTCATGGCCGGTGTCGTGACAGCGCCGTTGTTCTAGGCCGTCGCCGCTTCGCCCGGAAGATCGGGGCGCAGTGCCGGACGGCGGCGCGTGCCGGTCGGCTCGGGAACGGGCTCGACGGACGCCGCGAGCGTGACGAGCACGGACAGGAGTGCGACCGCGTGGTAGATGCTGTTGAAGTAGTTCTGGAAGAGGCTCTGCCCGAGCATGTCGGCCGCGATCGCCAGCATCAGGGCGCGCGGCACCGGGCGTGTCTCGTCCCGAGCGGCGACGATCGCGAGGCGTGCCAGTCGGGCCATCAGCACTCCGACGAAGAGTAGGCCCGGCAGGCCGGCCTCGATGAAGAAGCGGAGCGGTTCGTTGTGCGGCCATTCGAGCAGGCTCACTCCGTCCAGAGCCGGCCGCCCGTCGCGGAGCAGCTCGCGCACGGCGCCGAAGCCGAGGCCCAATGGTTCGCCCACGGCCAAGGCGAGCCAGTGCAGCTGGCTCGTCGCCCGGCCGGACGACCAATCCTCGGAGCTTCCGACGAGTAGCCGCTCGAGGAAGTCGTCGCTCACGAGAAGGGTGTATGCCGTCACCGCGGTGAGCACGCCCAGGACGGCGAGGGCCAGCCGCGGGAAGGCCCCGGCCCGCTCTCGAGCGGCAGCCACATCGAATGCCAGATAGATCCCGATCGTCACCAGGGACGTTCGGGTCCCCGTCAGCAACACCATCGTCGCGGCCGTCGCAGCGAGCGCCGCATGGGCGGCCAGCCCGAAGGCCGACACCGCTCTGGCCATCCTGGCGAGCGTGGCCAAGAGGTACACGACGCACAGCCCGGCATGACCGACGAGCGAGCCGGTGAAGTCGAGGCGAGCCAGTTCCGGGCGGCCTCGGAGGAGGAATTCGGGAACCGCGAGCGCGGCCGAGACGGCCGTTACCAGGACGTAGACCGTGAGCAGGCGCCAGACGAGCTCGGCGACGTCCTGCCCGGCCGAAGACCGCGCGAGATTCGGCGCGAACAGGAGCAGCGGAAGGACGAGGGCCACCTTGTAGTCGATCGGATCCACCGCACCCTTGGTCGCATCCGCAGCCAGGATCACGGCGAGCAACAACGCCAACACGGCCACGGTTCCCGCTCCCCTCGGCCTGAGATGCGGATCGCGCGCCAGAGCCAGCGCGAGCAGCGTACCCAGAGCGGCCACGAAGGCGAGCATCCGCACGCCATCGAACCGCAACAGTACCGAGGCCTCGGAAGACACGAAGGCGAAAGCGAGGACGGATGCGAACAGGAGCCGCACGGCAGAGCGGATCCCACCTCGTGGCGTTGCGCCAGGGCTCAATTTATGGTTGATACCTCCGCGTGTCGAGGCCAGTCGAGCGATCGCTGCCCAAGGCCAAGGTCTTTCCGGTCACACCCTCTCGGGCGTGGTTGGCCGCGGCCCTGCAAAGCTGCCCCGTGATCCTGGGGATCAACTGGTGCATGCAGGGCATGCGCGGGATGGATCGGGGGGAGCTCGCTTTCCGCCTGTTGCTCGAGGCGGTCTTGTGGTTCGCCCTCCTGACACCCCTCGGGCCGATTCCGGCTCTGCTCGCTGCGCACACTTTCAACTTTTTGGTGAACGGTCAGCTCTGGGTCTGCGCGCGTTACTGCCTCTTCTGGCATCGCTCGCCGGCGGCCCTGAACGCCTTTCTCGCCGATGTCGCGGCGAGACTTCGGGAGCTGACCTGGCTCGAGGAGGCGGTGTGCATCGGTTCGTGTGGGGCCGGAGCCGTCGCCCACCACGATCGAGCCGATATCGACCTCCGGCTCGTCGCACCCTCGGGGCCATCAGCCTGGCTGCGGGTGAACCTCCTGCTGCTCGCGTTACGTGCGTGGGCTCTCTTAAGACTGATCCCGCTCGACCTCTACGCCTACGATTCCCCCGCATCCCTCGACCGGTTCCGCCAGGACGAGGCTCTGCTCGTGATCCTGGACCGCCGCGGCAGGATCGCCGAGCGGTTCGCCGGGCGTCGGCTGGTGCGGTTCGAATGAAGGCTCCGCGCCATGTCGAGCATCGGCGCACCTGCCTCGCTTATTCGCCGGGGGGGCATCTCGCCGAGCTCGAACGGGCGCTGGAAGGTATCGAGTTCTTGGATTGTTTCCACGTGACTTACGGCGATGGGCGTCCTTCGACTTTGCCGACCCATCGGCGCTACCGGCTCTGTCATCCGCGACGATCGGTCCTGCGGACCATCGCCAATGCGATCGGAGCGCTCCTCGTTCTCCTTCGCGAGCGGCCGCAGCTGGTCGTTTCGACCGGAGCCGACGTCGCTGTGCCGATCGTCCTGTTGAGCAAGCTATTCGGAGCCCGGATCGTGTACATCGAGACGGCGGCGGCTCTGGACGGCTCGCTTTCCGGCCGTCTCGTCTATCCGGTCGCCGACCTCTTCATCGTACAGTGGCCGGATCAGCTGGAGCGATATCCGCGGGCGGTTCTCGCGAAGGGCCCCCTTCTGTGACCGGGCGAACGGAGCTACTCGTTGCCGTCGGTACCTTCGTCCACGGCTTCGACGAACTCGTCGCGGCGGCCGATTCGGCAGCGGAAGCACTCCGTATCCGAGGCTTCGCTCAGATAGGCGGCTCGCGCGTGCTGCCGCGGCGGCTCGAGTGGGTCCGGTTCCTTCCGCCGGCCGAGATGCGCGCCCGCATCGCGACGGCACGGGTGGTCGTCTGCCACGGTGGTGTGGGTATTCTCGGCGACGCCATGCGTGCCGGCCGGCCGATCGTCGCCGTGCCGCGCTGCGGTCCCACGAGCTTCGACCATCCAGCGGGCGACCAGCTGCCGCTTCTGCGCCGTCTGGCCGAGCGCTATTCGATCGGGGTCTGCGAACGCCCGGAAGAACTCCGTGCAGCGATCGAGCAGGCGCTCGCGGGGCCGACCACTGTCACCTATCCGCTCGGAAGCGACGTGCCCGACATCGTCGCCGGCTTCCTGGGCGGTCGTCAGCGCCTTGAGCCGGCGCTCGGGCCCGCCGCCGGTCCGGAAATGCGATAGACGTAGGCGATGAGTTCGGCGACCGCCTGATAGTGCGCAGGGGCTATGGTGTCGCCGGGCTCCAACGCGGCGTAAAGTGCGCGCGCCAAGGGCGGGTTCTCGACCACGGGCACGCCGTGCCGACGAGCCAGGTCGCGGATCGCCAGCGCGAGCGTGTCCACACCCTTGGCGACCAGCTTGGGGGCAGCCATAGTCACGGAATCGTAACGGAGAGCCACCGCGTAATGCGTGGGGTTGGTGACGACCACGGTGGCCTTCGGTACCTCCGCCATCATGCGACGCCGTGCCCGCTGCAAGCGGATCTGCCGAAGCTTCTGCTTGACGATCGGATCGCCCTCACTCTCTCGCAACTCCTCCTTTACCTCCTGGCGCGTCATCCGAAGCTGACGTCGACGATGAATCCATTGCCAAACCACGTCTGCGGCTGCCAGAACGACCAGGATCGCCAGAACGGTGGCGAGCAAGCGTCCGCTCAGCGCGACCATACGGTCGAGGAACCCGACAGCATCGAGCTCCACGAGTCGGCTCACCTCGAGCGGGAGCGGGCGCAGCACGAGGACGGTGGCGCCGACGACGATCGCGAGCTTGAGAAGCCCCTTCACCAGCTCGAGCAAGGTGGAGATCGAGAAGAGACGGCCGACCCCGGCTAGCGGGGAGATCCTCTCGAGCTTCGGCGCGAGCGGCTGTGCGGTCCAAACCACGGCGCCCTGGAGGATTGGTGCGGAGAGACCGGCCGCGAACAACGCGCCGAGCCATACCAGAACGACCAGCAGGACGTCTGTGGCCGCGGTCCAGAGTTCGGCCGAGCTCAGCGTCGTCGAACCCGGCGGTGCGCCGGACGCCGCCAGCATGGTGCGCAGCGCTCCGGCCATGCGCTCGGCGCTCCAAGGCCCGGCCCAGATGGTCAGGATCAGACCGCAGCCGAGCAGGAGGACGTGTCCCGGCTCGCGCGAGAAGGCGACCTGGCCGCGTTCGCGTGCCTGCTCGAGACGTCGTTGGGACGGTTCTTCGGTCCGATCGGCGTCGTCGCGGTCTTCGGCCACGTTCCGTCAGTCCAGGAGCCAGGTGGAGCTACGGTCGAGAAGGCCGAGACCGGCCGCCATTCCTCCGCCGAGGCCGAGCGCCAGTGCGGACAGGGCGAGGAGGAGCTGGACGGGAAGGGCCACGAACAGGACCTGAAGCGCCGGCACGAGCCGCGCCAGCACGCCGAGCGCCAGATTGGCGAGGAACGAGGCCAACACGACCGGAGCCGCTATTCCCGAGCCGACCGCGAGTGCCGCGCCGCCCACCCGGGTAGCCAGCTCCAGGAGCTCGGCCGGGTCGGGCAGCAGCCCCGGGGGAACGGCCGCGTATCCGGCGAGGACGCGCTCGAGCACGAGATGATGGCCGTCGCTCGTGAACAGGACGACGAGAAAGAGGGTCGACAGAAGAGCGCCGGGCACCGTCCCGGCCGTGGCTTCCGAAGGATCGAAAAAGGCGGCAGCGGCCAAGCCCGACTGGAGAGCGACGAGCGAGCCGGCGAAGTGGAGCGCGGCCAGCGTGAGCCGCAGGATGGAACCGACCGCGAGGCCGATCAGTACCTCGGTGCCGATCAGGGCGGCGAACCCCGCGGCATCGATCGGCGGGGCGGGCAGGCGCTCGGCGAGCGCGGTCGCGACGAGCGCGCTCGTGAAGAGGCCGAGCCACAGCCGCAGCCGCGGTGGAACGTGGCTTTCCCCGAAGCCCGGCAGGAGCATCAGTGCGGTGCCGAGCCGGGCGAACACGACGAGCACCGCGAAGCTCTGCCCGACGAGAATGTCGGTGACGGTCACGCTCGTGCCTCGCGCGGCGTTCGATCACATGCCCGGCCGTCTTCAGGGCACCGATGGGACGTCGGCGATCCGGCCGAAAAGATCGACCGTGAAGCTCCGCAACACCTCGAGGGTCCAAGGCATGGCGACGACGAGCGCGAGCGCTACGCCGAGAAGCTTCGGAACGAACGCGACGGTCGCTTCCTGGATCTGTGTCAACGCTTGAAGGATCGCGATGGCCAGCCCCAGCACCAGAGCACTGCCCATGGTCGGTGCTCCGATCTGCACCGTCACCCAGATCGCCTCGCGCCCGATGTCGAGAATTTGCTCGGGGCTCAAGACCGTCTCCACTCAAACCGGCATCCGCATGATTTCCTGGTAGGCGGCGATCACCCGATCTCGCACCGCCGTCACCTTCTGGAGCGACAGTTCGGCCGAGCTCACGGCCTCCACGACCTCCTGGATGCTCGCCTTGCCCGTGAGGCCCGCCGCGGCGGTGGCTTCCCCGCGGGCGAGAGCGTCTACGGCCGCGGACAGCTCCTGGCGTACGAGGGCCTGGAAACTCGACGCGCCGGATGGAGTCTCGTCGGCCGGCCCCGCCTCGGGGCGATGCCGGGTGAGTGCGTCCATGTAGGCGGCGAGCGCTTGTCCGAGAGTTCCTTTCATCGACTTTCCTCCGAGCGGCTGTGCGGTCGGTTCGGTCACCGCAGGATATCCAAGGTGCGTTGGAGCATCGTCCGAGCCAGCTGCATGGCGTTGAGGTTGGCCTCGTAGGAGCGCTGCGCCTCGCGCATGTCCATGAGCTCGATCAAGGGGTTGACGTTCGGGAACCGGACGTTGCCGGCGGCATCGGCAGCGGGATGGCCCGGGAGATGCCGGACGGGCAGCTCGCCGGGTGCGACGCCGTAGCGACGGACGGTGGCGAGGACGGCTCCGGTTTCCCGGTCCCGCCGTCCGGTGACCTCGAGAATCTTCCGACGATAGGGTTCGCCGCCCGGAGACCGGGCGGTCGATTCGGCGTTCGCCAGATTCTCGGAGACCACTCGCAGACGGGCCGCCTGCAGCTTCATGCCGGCACTGGCGACCCGCATCGCGACATCCAGATCCATGGCTGCTCTCACTTCCTCTCGTGACGAAAAACCCGTCAGCTCGTCGACGTGCCGAGAGCCGTCCGCAGCATCGCGACGTGCCTGCCGTAGAGGCTCGTGACGAGCTGATGGTCGAGATGCGTGCGCGCGAGCTTTTCCATCTGTTCCTCGAGGACGACGGCGTTGCCGGACGGCGCGACTTCCCACGATCCAGCGGGACGACCACGGGGCTCGTTCGATCGCGCCGGCGCGGCTCCGGCCAGATGGGCCGGCGAGGTCCGCGCGAGCGAGGGGGACGAAACGGGCCTCGCCGTGGCGAGCGTCCGCTCGAAAGGAACCAGGTCGCTCGGGCGAAAGCCCGGCGTGTCGGCATTGGCGAGGTTCTGCGCCAGGACGGCCTGGCGGGCGCCCAGCCAAGCCGCCCGGCGCGAGAGCAGGGCGAAAAGAAGCGAATGCACAGGGGCGCTCAAGGGGCTCCTCCGGATCGGGCCACGTGCCGTGGCGGTTGCCAAGCTAGGCCGTTAACGGTTAACAAATCTTCAACGACTTCGGCCCCAGCCTCGCTTCGGGCGGAGGTTCGGTGGAGGGTCGGTCGGAATGCTCTACCTGACGCGGCGGCAAGGCGAGGCGGTGATCATCAACAACGAGATCACGATACGGGTGGTGGAGCTGCGCGGGCGGTCCGTGAAGCTCGGGATCACCTTTCCGGCGGGGGTGTCGGTGCTCCGCGAGGAGCTGTTCCTCCAGATCCGGGATGCGAACGAGGCCGCCTCGCGATCGGCGGCCTCGCTCGACGGCTGGAACGGGGCCGATCCGTCGGGCGATCCGGCCGGTGGTCCGGGGTGAGCGGCCGCCCGCCGCTCGTCGCGGTGGTCATGGGCAGCCGCTCGGACTGGTCGACGATGCGGCACGCGGCCGCCGTGCTCGACGAGCTCGAGGTCCCGCACCTCGTCCGGATCGTTTCCGCCCACCGCACGCCGGAGCGCCTCTTCGCCTTCGCCCGTGGAGCGGCCGCCGCGGGTCTTCGGGTGATCGTCGCGGGCGCCGGCGGTGCCGCGCATCTGCCGGGGATGATCGCGGCGCTGACACCGCTCCCCGTACTCGGCGTGCCGGTGGCGAGCCGGGCATTGAACGGTCTCGACAGCCTCCTCTCGATCGTCCAGATGCCGGCCGGGGTGCCCGTGGGCACGCTCGCGATCGGCGAGGCGGGAGCCACCAATGCCGGGCTCCTGGCGGCCGCCATCCTGGCGTTGGGAGATCCGGCGCTTTCCGAGCGGCTCGCTGCACGAAGGGCTCGAACGACGGCGGCGGTCGGCGAGCACCCGGAAGAACCACCGTCGGAACCGGAATGATCCCACCCGGAGCGACCCTCGGAATTCTGGGCGGGGGCCAGCTCGGTCGAATGACCGCGCTGGCGGCGGCGCGCCTCGGTTACTCCTGCCACGTGTTCGCACCGGAGCCGGACAGCCCGGCCTTCGCGGTGGCCCGCGCAACGTGCACCTCCTACGAGGACCAGCGGGCCCTCGAGGCATTCGCCGCGTCGGTCTCGGTCGTGACGCTCGAGTTCGAGAACGTTCCCGTCGCGGCCCTCGAACTCCTGTCGCGGCGCGTGCCGGTGCGACCAAATGCCGCGGTACTGGCCGTGACTCAGGATCGGCTCGCCGAGAAGCGGTTCCTGACGAAGCACCGCTTTCCGGTCGCCCCCCATCGGGAGGTGCGCGATCCCGCGGAGGCGCGACAGGCATTGCCAGCGCTCGGCGGAAGGGGCGTGCTCAAGACGACCCGCTTCGGCTACGACGGCCGGGGTCAGCGGATCGTCGAGAGCCCGAGGGAAGCCGAGGAGGCCTTCGCCGCGCTCGGCATCGGTCCCAAGGTGCTGGAGGCTTTCGTCGACTTCGAACGCGAGATCTCGGTAGTCACGGCCCGGCGTGCGGACGGTGCGCGGGCGAGCTATCCACCCGTCGAGAATCGCCACGAGCACCACATCCTGCGCACCACGCTGGCCCCCGCGTCGATCGCACCGAGCCTGGCTGCGGAGGCCGTGGCGCTGGCCGAAGCCGTCGCCCGAGCACTCGACGTGATCGGGCTCCTCGCCGTCGAGATGTTCGTCACCCGCGATGGCCGGCTATTGATCAACGAACTCGCGCCGCGACCGCACAACTCGGGCCACTGGACGCTCGATGCCTGTCCGGTCAGCCAATTCGAGCAGCTCGTGCGTGCCGTCTGCGACTTGCCGCTCGGTGATCCCACGCCTTTCGCTGCGGCCGTGATGGACAACCTCCTCGGCGAGGAGGTCCGGGCTTGGCCTCGTCTATTGGCCGAGCCCGGCGCGCGCGTGCACCTCTATGGCAAGCACGAGATCCGGCCCGGTCGCAAGATGGGCCACGTTACCCGTATCTATCCGCTCGAGGGCGGCCTCAGGCGATGATGTCGGGAAGGCGCCGGCGCTCGAGAAACGCGATCCGGTCCTTCAGCGCGAGCTTCTGCTTCTTCAACCTCTGGAGCTCGAGCGTATCCCCGTTGCCCTCGGCAGTGAGCTGGCGGATCCGATCGTCGAGCGCGCGATGCGCCGCTTTGAGGGTCGCGAGCCGCGTGTCGATGTCGGTGGCCGTATCGTGCTCGCCCATTCCCACCCGATCCCGTAACAGCGAAAACGAGGATAGCACGTTCGCCGTCGGGCTTCAGCCCCGGGCTGGAGAGCGGGGTGCCCGAGGCGATGGAGACGGGCGATGCGGATCGGTCTGCTGACCTCCGGAGGGGACTGCGCCGGGCTCAACGCGGTCATCCGTGCCGTCACGTTACGGGCGGTCCTGGGCTACGGCTTCGAGGTCTGGGGAATCCGCGAAGCGACCCACGGCCTGCTCAAGCGGCCGGTGGCCGCCGAGCGCCTCACGCCGGACAGCGTCAAGGGCATTCTCCATCTGGGCGGCACCATCCTCGGGACGACCAACCGCGGGAATCCGTTCGCCTATCCCTCGGCCGACGGTACGACGGTCGACCGATCCGACGAGATCGTCGCCGGCTACCACGAGCTCGGCCTCGATGCCCTGATCGGCGTCGGCGGTGACGGCAGCCTCGCCATCCTCCGTCGGCTCGCCCGCAAGGGCGGGTGGAACCTCGTGGGCATTCCGAAAACGATCGACAACGATCTGGGCCATACGGAGCGCTCGGTGGGCTTCTCGACGGCGGTCGACATCGCCACCGAGGCGGTCGACCGGCTGCACGTCACGGCCGCCAGCCACAACCGAGTCATGGTGCTCGAGGTGATGGGCCGCGATGCCGGGCACATCGCACTGCACGCCGGCATCGCCGGCGGCGCCGACGTGATCCTCATCCCCGAGATCCCGTACGACATCGAGAAGGTGTGCGCCAAAATCGAGGCGCGGCGGGCGAGCGGCCGCAATTTCAGCCTGGTCGTGGTGGCCGAATCGGTGCGTGCGGTCGATGGCGAGGTGCAGACCTACACCGATGCGCACGGACAATCGCGCTACGGCGGCATCGGCCGGGTGATCGCCGAGGCGATCGCTCGCCGCACCGGCGCGGAGAGCCGGGTCACCGTGCTGGGCCACGTGCAGCGGGGAGGATCCCCGGTCGCCCTCGATCGGGTCCTGGGAGCGGCGTTCGGTGTGCACGCCGTCGATCTCGTGGCCCAGCGGAGGTTCGACCGCGTCGTCGGATGGCAGAACCGGCGCGTCGTCGACCTGCCGCTCGCCGAGGCCTGTGCGGCCTTCAAGGCGGTCGATCCGCACGACCCGCTCGTCTGGACCGCCCGCGGTCTCGGGATCTCGTTCGGCGACTGACCTCGGCAGACTTTCGAGGGCAGTGCGGAGCGGATGGCGGGCCCCGCTCGGCAACCGCCGCTCGTGCCGCTACGGCCTGGGAACACGGCCGTAGGCCGCGCCCGACCGCGTCTCGCAGGTGGGGCCACCGTTAATCTATCGTAAGGGTTTAGACAGCCTGTGGCAGGCGCTACCCCTCGGGTTTCTTTCCCTCTGGAAAGCCGTCCGCCCGATCACTAGACTGCCACATTGTGGGGTAGCCCGGGAGGTAGTGCGACGATGCCCATCGAGGAGCATGTCGAGAGCCTGCGCTCCAAGCACGCGCGCCTGGAGGAGCTCATCCAAGAAGAGCTCCATCGGCCGCTTCCCGATCAGGGTGTGATCTCCCGTCTGAAGAAAGAGAAGCTCAAGATCAAGGAGCAGATCGAGCGGCTTCGCAGTGCATCGGAGCAGCCGGACGCACTGACGACCCACTGATCCGAGGCGGGGCCGCAGCGACCGGCCCCGCGCGCGCTCCGTTCAACGTGCCCCGAGCAGCCCGCGGGCCGCCAAGTTCCACATGAGGGCGCCGGTTCCGAAGGTCCAGGGCTCGGCACGGTCGCTCGTGGTCACGCGATTGGCGAGTGTGCCGAGCCTCTCGGAGCGGATCGCGACGATGTCGCCGATCTTGTGGGTGAAGCCCATGCCCGGTGTGTCGCGATCCTGGGTCGGCGCGAACATCGTCCCGCAGAAGAGGAATGCGCCGTCCGGGTAACGATGGTGCGCGCCGATCAGCTGCGCGACGAGCTCGCTCGGATCGCGGCTGATCTCGCGCATCGAGCTCTCGCCCTCGAGGCGGAAGCCGTCGGGTCCCTCGACCTCTAAGAAGACTTCTGCCGAGCGCACGTCGTCGAGGTCGAAGCCGCGATCGATCAACCTGATGAAGGGGCCGATCGCACAAGAAGCGTTGTTGTCCTTGGCCTTGCCGAGAAGCAGAGCACTCCGCCCTTCGACGTCTCGAAGATTGACGTCGTTGCCGAGCGTGGCACCCACGATTTCTCCCGTCGAGCTCACGACGAGCACGACCTCGGGCTCCGGATTGTTCCAGGTCGAAAGCGGATGCAGGCCGACCTCGGCGCCGTGGCCCACCGCCGACATGGGCTGGCTCTTGGTGAAGATCTCGGCATCCGGGCCGATCCCGACCTCGAGGTACTGCGACCACAGGCCCTCGGCGAGGAGATGTTCCTTGACCCGCGCGGCCTCGGGCGAGCCGGGGCGAACCTCCCGCAGCGAGCCTCCGATGGCGGCTTCCAGCCGCTCGCGGATCGCCTGCGCGCGGCTCGCATCGCCGCGCGCCCGCTCCTCGATCACCCGCTCGAGCATGCTCTTCACGAAAGTGACGCCGGCGGCCTTGATCGCCTGGAGGTCGGCCGGAGCCAGGAGCCACGGGCACCGCACGGACCGTCGGTCGAATCGGGAGTTGGCGAGGATCTCGGCCAGTCCCCCCACCCGGGCGGCCGGCGCTTCGCGCACCACCTCGAGACGGTCGGCCCGCTCGAGCAAGAGGCTCACCGTCGGTGCTATCGGCGTGAGGTCGACGAGCGAGTCGCCCCGGACGGCAACCACCGCGGGGCCCTTCTGGTCCGGCAACCAGACCCGCCCCACCAGGGCGGCTTCTTCGGCATCGACCGGCAACGTGGCCCCGACCTCGAGATGGCGATCCATGCGACCTCTCCCCCCGGCGTTCCCGTCGCGGCATAGCTAGGCCCGGCCGCCCGCCGCGCCTAGGGTGGTCGAAGGTGGAGGAGCCATGCCGCGCGATCCCGAGACCTTCCTCGCCTCGCTCTCCGCAGACACCCCACCTGGGGATCTCGATCGACCGTTGCTCGCGGTCTGGCACGGGCTCAAGGGAAACTGGAACGAGGCGCACGCCATCGTCCAGGGCTGCGAGGGCGATCCCGCCTGCGATTGGGTGCACGCCTGGCTGCACCGCATCGAAGGCGATCTCGGCAATGCCGCCTATTGGTATCGGCGCGCCGGTCGTTCTCCCGGGAGCGGTGGCACCGCCGCCGAGGGGCGGGCGATCGCCATCGCCCTCCTCGCCCGTCGCCTCGGCGGCCTCCGCAGCCCCTGACTACCCCGCGAGCCGCCGGTGAGCCGGCGGCTCAGAGGTTCTTGGCGCGCTCGCGCAGCAGGAACTTCTGGATCTTTCCGGTCGAGGTCTTGGGCAGCGGTCCGAAGACGATCGTCCGCGGTACCTTGTAATGAGCGATCTCGTTGCGGCAGTGGGCGATCAGCTCCTCCGCGGTCGTCCGTGAGCCCTCCTTGAGGGCCACGAAAGCGCATACCGTCTCGCCCCACTTCTCGTCGGGCTTGGCCACCACGGCGGCTTCCAGCACGTCCGGGTGCCGATAGAGGGCGCCCTCGACCTCGATCGACGACACGTTCTCGCCGCCCGTGATGATGATGTCCTTCGAGCGGTCCTTGATCTCTAGGTAGCCGTCCGGGTGCATCACTGCGAGATCCCCCGAGTGGAACCATCCTCCTGCCAAGGCTTCCTGCGTGGCCGTCGGGTTCTTGAGATAGCCGCGCATGACGATGTTGCCGCGGAACATGACCTCGCCGAGGGTGGTACCGTCCCGCGGCACGGGTCGCAGCGTGGCCGGATCGAGCACGTCGAGCTCTTCCAACACCGGATAGCGCACCCCCTGGCGGGCGAGCCGCTCGGCCTGCCCGCGCGGGTCCAGGGCTTCCCACGCCGGCTGCGGCTCGCAGACCACGGCCGGCCCGTAGACCTCGGTCAGGCCGTAGACGTGGGTGACCTCGATACCGAGTGCGGCCATTCGCTCGAGCACGGCCGCGGGCGGTGCGGCCGCCGCGGTCATCATTCGGACCTTCTGCGAAAACGGCCGCCGCGCCTCGTTCGGCGCGTTCACGATCATCCCCATGACGATGGGCGCACCGCAGAGATGGGTGACGCCGTGCTCGGCGAAGGCCCGGAAGATCGTCTCCGAGCTCACCTTGCGCAGGCAGACGTGGACCCCCGCCTGGAGCGTGACGGTCCAGGGGAAGCACCAGCCGTTGCAGTGGAACATCGGCAGCGTCCAGAGATAG